>JAYUPO010000020.1:0-5480 GCA_043760085.1 Burkholderiales bacterium | reverse complement strand
GCGTGCTGGTTGACGACCTGGTGACCAAGGGCGTGACCGAGCCTTACCGCATGTTCACCAGCCGCGCCGAATACCGGCTGCAATTGCGCGAAGACAACGCTGATGCGCGGCTCACCGAACTGGGCCGAAACCTGGGTTTGGTGGATGACGCGCGCTGGGCAGCCTTCAGCCGCAAGCGCGACGCCGTGGCGCGCGAGGCCGAGCGCCTGAAGCGCACTTGGGTGCACCCGGGCTTGCTGCCGGCTGGCGACGCCGAACGGCTGCTGGGCAAGGCGCTGGAGCATGAACACAGCCTGGCTGAACTGTTGCGCCGCCCGGGGGTGGACTTTGATGTGGTGGCTGAAATCGACGCCATCGCACACCCAGGCCTGGCTGTTTCACGTGAAACACTCGTGGCCGAGTGGGGTGATTCACTTGCCGCCGCCGTCATCGAGCAAGTGGAAGTGGCCACCAAGTACGCCGGCTACATCAACAAGCAGGGTGAAGAAATCGAGCGCGCCGCCGGCCATGAAAGCCTGAAGCTGCCGGCCGACTTGGACTACGGCCAGGTCAAGGCCTTGTCATTTGAAGTGCGGCACAAGCTCAGCCAACAGCGGCCCCAGACGCTGGGCCAGGCGTCGCGCATTTCTGGCGTCACGCCGGCTGCGATTTCGCTGTTGTTGGTGCACCTGAAGAAAAAGCGCTTGTCCGCCTTTGCGCAGCCCGCGGTGGGCGAGGGCACGGTGGCCGCCATCCCGGCCACCATCACGCCCGCCAAGCCCATTGCCGATGCCGCCTGACGCACCCTGGGGTGGTGACCAGGCACGACTGTTGGCAGCGGCTGCGGCGCTTGGCCAGGGCATGACCGTGGCCCAGGCGCAGCAACTCCTGGCTTACCTGGCCCTGCTGCAACACTGGAACCGCACGCACAACCTGAGCGCGGTGCGTGAGCCCGGTGCCATGTTCACCCACCACCTGTTGGACAGCCTGGCCGTGTTACCCGCACTGCGCCGGCACCTCGCCGCCTGCGCGGCGCCGCATGTGCTGGATGTGGGCAGCGGCGGTGGGTTGCCGGGTTTGGTGCTGGCGGTGATGGAACCAAGTTGGCGCCTGACATGCGTGGATGCGGTGGCCAAGAAGTGCGCGTTCATCCGCCAGGCCGCGGGCGAACTGGGGCTGCACAACCTGGCAACGGCGCATGCGCGCGTGGAAAGACTGGCCGCGCAGCAAGCCGATTTGGTCATTTCACGGGCCTTTGCGTCGCTGCTGGACTTCACCACCCTGACCGGGACACACCTCGCAACCAGCGGCGTGTGGGCAGCCATGAAGGGGAAGATGCCGGCCGACGAGTTGGCCGCTTTGCCGCCCGAAGTGGCCATGTTTCACGTGGAACAGATCGCGGTTCCCGAGCTGGACGCACAACGCTGCCTGGTCTGGATGCGGCCGCACAAGCCGAGAGCTGGCGCAGGGTTCTGAGCACGGGGAACTGAGCTACCCTAGCAACCTTTCGGGCCATGGCCAGGCGCTTGCGCAGCAGGCTGCCGGTACCGCCTGTTCACCCAGAGTCACCCACCCCCATGTTCGGCATCGCCGATTACGGTGCCTTTTGCGCCGCCATCCTGCTGTTCCTGGCCCTGCCCGGGCCGGGCACCTTTGCCCTGCTCAGCGCCACGGCCAAGGGCGGCTTGCGCGGCGGCGCCGCCGCCACGGCCGGTGTCATCGTTGGCGACCAGGTGCTGATGTGGCTGGCCGTGGCCGGCGTGGCCGCTTTGCTGGCCGCGCACCCGGCCTGGTTCAAGGCGATCCAGGTCGCCGGCGCGGCCTACCTGGCCTGGGTCGGGTTGAAGTTGATCTTTGCCCGCAGCGCCGAAGGGGCCAGCCCCGTGCGCATCCAGCCGCATCACTATGCCCGCCAGGCCTTTTTCATCACCTTGCTCAACCCCAAGGCCATCGTCTTCTACATGGCGTTCTTCCCGCTGTTCATCGACCGCACCCGCCACCAGGGGCTGCCCACCTTTGCCGCCATGGCGCTGACCATCGCTGCCATCACGGCCGCTTATTGCCTGGCCTTGTGTGCCTTCGCCGGCGCCATTGCGCAGCGCGTGCGGGCGCATCAGGGCCTGGCGCGCTGGTTGCAGCGGCTGGCGGGTGGCTTGCTCATCGCCTTTGGCCTGCGCCTCGTGCGAGATTGACCATGCCGCGCATCTTTTGCATTGCTAATCAAAAGGGCGGTGTGGGCAAGACCACCACCTGCGTCAACCTGGCCGCCGGACTGGCCCTGCGTGGCCAGCGCGTGCTGCTGGTTGATCTGGACCCGCAGGGCAATGCCACCATGGGCTCGGGCGTGGACAAGCGCAAACTCGAACTCACCGTCTACGACGTCTTGCTTGAAAGCGCCAGCGTGGCCGAGGCGCGCACGCGCAGCTTGAAGGGAGGTTACGACGTGTTGGGCGCCAACCGCGAGCTGGCCGGCGCCGAAGTGGAACTGGTGGCGCTGGAACACCGCCATGAACGCTTGCGCACCGCCCTGGCCGCCGCGGCGGCTGACCATGACTTTGTGCTGATCGACTGCCCGCCGTCGCTCAGCCTGCTCACCCTGAACGGTCTGTGCTGTGCGCAAGGTGTGATCGTGCCGATGCAGTGCGAATACTTTGCACTCGAGGGCCTGACCGACCTGGTCAACACCATCAAGCAGGTGCATGCCAACCTGAACCGCGACTTGCAGGTCATCGGCCTGCTGCGCGTGATGTTCGACCCGCGCATCACCCTGCAATCCCAGGTGAGCGACCAGCTCAAGGCCCACTTCGGCGACAAGGTGTTCGACACCGTCATCCCGCGCAACGTGCGCCTGGCCGAGGCCCCCAGTTACGGCCAGCCGGGTGTGGTGTTCGACCCATCCTCAAAGGGCGCGCAAGCGTTTGTGGCGTTTGCCGATGAGCTGATTCGCCGCGTGGCATTGCCGCGGCCATGACGCCCCCAGCCTGGCCCGACGCGCTGCTGTCGCGCATCGAAGACGCCAGCCTGAACGCGAGCGCGCCGCCGCAGCAACGTTGGGTCGACGGTTGGCTGCTGCGCCTGTCTCCCGGCAAGGCGCAGCGCGCACGCAGCATCAATGCGGTCGCCGACGGGCATTTGCCGCTGGCCGAACGCCTGGCCTTGTGTCACGCCGATTTCCAGGCGGCCGGGTTGCCCACGCTGGTGCGGCTGACGCCGTTCTCCAAGCCCGCCGGATTGGATGCCTATTTGGCCGGCCTGGGCTACACGCGGCATGACGACAGCCTGGTCATGGCCTGCGACAAGCTGCCCACACATTCAGAGCCCTTCCCGCCCGGCATCACAATGGAAAGCGTTTCCAACGAAGTGTACGCTCACATCGTAGGAAAATTCCGCAGATCGTCACCGCAAGAACGCCAGGCCCATCGACAGCGCCTTGAAAACAGCCCCGTGCCGTATCAGGGCAGCATCCTGCGCGACATCAGCAGAGAAGTCGTGGCCTGCGCCCAAATGACCCTTGAAAGCGGCATGGTCGGCCTGTATGACGTGTTCACCGACTCAGCGTGGCGCGGGCGCGGGTTGTCACGACAACTGTGCGGTGCATTGCTGAGCCAGGCGCGAACGCAAGGCGCCAAGCTGGGCTACCTGCAGGTCGATGCCCTCAATGCCCCGGCGCGTGCGGTGTACATCAAGCTCGGTTTTCGCGACGCTTACAGCTACCACTACCGGCGCCACCCATAGCGGGCGCCGCGGCGGTGGTGGCCTACTAAAGGCCGAGCCCCTCATCCAGACCCAGGTGCACGTTCATGGCCTGCACCGCCGCGCCGCTGGCGCCTTTGCCCAGGTTGTCCAGCCGCGCAATCAGCACCGCCTGCGTGCTGCTGGCGTAAACGAAGACATCGACCCGGTTGGTGTCGTTGCAGGCCTGCACATCGAAGAAGCCGCCGGCCAGTGTCGCCTCGTCGCGCAGCGGCATCACGCGGATGAAGCGCTCGCTGGCATAGCGTTGCGTCAGCGCCGCATGCAGGTCAGCGGCGCTCACGATTCCACCGAGTTGCGTCAGATGTAAGGGCACACTGACCGTCAAACCCTTGTAGAACGGGCCCACCATCGGCATGAAGACCGGCGGCGCATTGAGGCCAGTGTGTATTTGCATTTCGGGCAGGTGCTTGTGCGCCAGCGCCAGCGCATACGGACGCGGGGCGGCCAGCGCGGCGTACGGCGTCGTGGCATCGCTGCCGACACCCAGGGCGAACGGGGCGGCCTCGTAGTCGCGAATCATGCTTTTGCCGCCGCCCGAGTACCCGGTGATCGACGTCGCCGTCACCGGCGTGCCGTTCGGCAGCAACCCGGCGTCGACCAGCGGCCGCAGCAGCAGGATGAAAGCGCTGGCGTGGCAGCCCGGGTTCGCGATGCGCTTGCTGGCGCGAATCGCCGCCCGCTGCATCGGCGCCAGCTCGGGCAGACCGAACGCCCAGCCCGGCGCGGTGCGGTGCGCGGTGCTGGCATCGATCAGGCACGTGGCCGGGTTGGTGACCAGTGCCGCAGCCTCGCGCGACGCGGCGTCGGGCAAACACAAGAAGGCCACGTCGGCCGCGTTCAGCAAGCGGGCGCGCTCGGCCGTGTCCTTGCGCAGATCGGGATCGATACGCAGCACCTCGATGTCGTCGCGCTGCGCGAGATACTCATGGATGCGCAGGCCAGTGGTGCCTTCCTGGCCGTCAACGAACACGCGGTGCTTCATGAAGCGCTCCCAAAGACTGAGCGGCGAGGATAAGCGAGCACGCTGCAAGGCTGCCCTGCCGCCAGCGTGCCCGCCACCGCAATCGCTGCGATGAGCACGGCGCCGTACGCGTTGCGTGGGGCGCGCAACAGCAAGCACGATGCGATACCGGACAATCCGGCGATGGTCACCAAGAAACCCAAGGGCCTCGGCCTCGGCCTCGAAGCGCTGCTCGGCCCCCGCGTCAAAGAGCCCACCGACAAGCCGCCGTCTGACGCCGACCGCAGTCCGCGCACTCTGAAGCTGACCCAACTGCGGCCCGGCAAGTACCAGCCGCGCACGCGCATGGACGAAGGCTCGCTGTACGAGCTGGCCGAGAGCATCAAGGCGCAGGGGATCATGCAGCCGATCCTGGTGCGCCGCGTGCACGACCTGGTTGACGACGCTGCGGTGGACGCGCCGCACTACGAAATCATCGCTGGCGAGCGCCGCATGCGTGCGGCCAAACTCGCTGGCCTGGACGAGGTGCCGGTGCTCGTCAAGGACGTGCCCGACGAGGCCGCGGCGGCGATGGCGCTGATCGAAAACATCCAGCGCGAAGACCTCAACCCGCTCGAAGAAGCGCAGGGCCTGAAGCGCCTGACCGACGACTTCGGCCTCACCCACGAAGAAGCCGCGCAGGCGGTGGGACGCTCGCGCAGCGCCGCCAGCAACCTCTTGCGGCTGCTCAACCTGACCGAGCCTGTGCAGCAACTCCTGATGGCCGGCGACATCGACATGGGCC
>JAYUPO010000019.1:0-5483 GCA_043760085.1 Burkholderiales bacterium | reverse complement strand
CTTGCGGCTTGCGGCTTGCGGCTTGCGGCTCGCGGCTCGCGGCTTGCGGTAGAGTAAGGCGATAGCCCGTTCTGCCTTACCGGAGTTCACCATGGCTAACGCCACGCTTACCGCCAAGAGCCAACTCACTTTGCCCAAGCCCGTGCGCGAAGCACTGGGTGTGGGGCCTGGCGACACCGTTCGCTTTGTGCCGGGTGTCAGAGGGTTTCGAATCGTCGCCGTCAAGGGCGGCATCCGCGCGGTGCGCGGCATGTTCAAAGGGCGGCGCGGCCAGCCCATGAGCATTGAGGAGATCAACCAGGCCACCGCTGAAATGGGCTCGCGGCTTGAGCGCCTGTGAAGGCTCGCGTTGATCGGCCTGGACACCAACGTCCTGCTGCGCTATCTGGCCAATGATGACCCGCGCCAGTCGCCGATTGCCGTGCGCTTCATCGAACGAACCTTGACCCTTGCGAACCCGGGGTTCGTCTCCCTGGTGACGCTGGCGGAGTTGGTGTGGGTCTTGCGAACACGATTTCAAGCCACCAAGGCCGAGGTCGTGACCGCCATTGAGCATGTCTTGGGCGATGCTCACCTCAAGGTGCAAGACGAAGACGCGGTGTGGCTTGCGCTTGAACAGTATGAAGAGCTGGCTGTTGACCTGGCTGACGCGCTGATCGCCAGCGTGGGGCAACAGCATGGTTGCACGCACACCGTCAGTTTTGACAAGGCTGCAAGCCGCATGGCTGGCGTCCAGTCGCTGGCCTGAACGCACTTCACTGCTTCGTCATTCACGCCGCGCCCACTAACGAATCACTTGACCATGACGCTGACCCGCTTCTCCTTCCCCACCCCCATCCACTTCGGCGCTGGCGCGCGCAAGGGCGTGGCTGCGCACTTGCATGAGCAAGGCTGCAAGCGCCCGCTCATCGTCACCGACGCGGCGCTGGCCAAGCTGCCCGTGCTGGCCGAATTCATCAGCCACCTGGGCGGGCTGCAAACCGCCGTCTTCAGCGGCGTGATGGGCAACCCCACTTGCGCGCAGGTAATGGCCGGCGCCGCTGCGTTCAAGGCCCATGGCGCAGACGCCGTGATCGGCTTCGGCGGCGGCGCGGCGCTCGACGTGGCCAAGGTGGTGGGCGTGATGGCGGTGCATGAAGGCGACGTGCTCGAATACGTGTGGGATCACCCCGCCGTGCGGCCCATCGTGAACGCGCTGCCCTACTTTGTGGCGCTGCCCACCACATCGGGTACCGGCTCTGAAGTGGGCCGCTCGGCGGTGGTGGCCGAGAACGACACGCATGTCAAGCGCACCGTGTTCAGCCCCAAGTTATTGGCGCGCGCGGTCTTCGCCGACCCCGAACTCACCTTCGCCCTGCCCGCCGCGGTGACAGCCGCCACGGGCATGGACGCGCTCACCCACAACATCGAAAGCTACCTTTCGCCGGCTTACCACCCGCTGTGCGACGGCATCGCACTCGAAGGCCTGCGCGTGGGGGCCCGCGCGCTGGTTAACGCTGTGCATCAGCCACTGAATCTGCAGGCGCGAGCTGACATGATGATGAGCAGCATGATGGGCGCCATCGCGTTCCAGAAAGACCTGGGCGCAGTGCACTCCTGCGCGCATGCCCTGGGCGCCGTGAACGATTTGCACCACGGCCTGGCCAACGCCCTGATGATCGAGCCGGTGCTGGCCTGGAACTTCGAAGCCGTGCCAGCCAAGTTTGACGAGCTGGCGCATGTGTGCGGCATGGCCGGCGGCGGTGCGGCCTTCGTGCCCTGGTTGGCGCAACTGAAGGCACGCATCGGCATCACCGGCGGCTTGGGCGCGCGCGGCGTCAAGCTCGACCACCTGCCGCGCCTGGTGCAAATTGCCAGCGCCGACATCTGCCACCAGACCAACCCGCGGCCGTGCACGGCGGCTGACTTTGAGCGGCTGATCAAGGCCGCGTTTTAGGACAAACTCCTAACGTATGCCATCACTTTCAATCCACAACCCGGCCACCGGCGAGCTGATCGTCGAACTGGCGGCTGACACTGCCGCCAGCGTGGCGGCCAAAGCTGCAGCGGCGCGCGCGGCGCGGCCGGCCTGGGCGCAAATGCCGTTGGCTGAACGCCGCACGGTGATCGAACGCTTTCGCGCCGGCCTGGTGGCCGAGCTGGACACCCTGGCGCGCACGCTCACGCAGGAAGTGGGCAAACCCATCAGCCAAAGCCGCAATGAACTGAACGGCCTGCTCGGCCGCATCGACTTCTTCCTGGCCGAGTGCGAGGCCGCCACCGCGCCCGAAGACGTGTTCAGCGCCGGCGGCATGGTCGAACGCATCACGCACGAGCCGCTCGGCGTGGTGGCCAACATCTCGGCCTGGAACTACCCGTACTTCGTGGGCTGCAACGTCATCGTGCCCGCGCTGCTCACCGGCAACGCCGTGCTCTACAAGCCCAGCGAATTCGCCACGCTGAGTGGCCAGCACATCACCCGGCTGTTGCACGCCGCGGGCGTGCCCGCTGCCGTGATGGCCTGCCTGGTGGGCGCGGGCGAAGTCGGCGCGGCGCTGCTCGAACAGCGCATCGACGGCCTGTTCTTCACCGGCAGCCATGCCACCGGCCAGCGCATCGCCAGCGCGCTGGCGCCGAAGCTGGTGAAGCTGCAACTCGAACTCGGCGGCAAGGATCCGACCTATGTGCGCGCCGATGCCGACGCCGCCCTGGCCGCCAGCGCGCTGGCCGATGGCGCCATGTACAACACCGGCCAGAGCTGCTGTTCGGTGGAACGCATTTATGTGCACCACAGCCTGTTTGATGACTTTCTAAAGCACTTCCTGGCCACCGTGGCCGGCTTCACCCAGGGCAACCCGCTCGATGAAGCCTGCTACATCGGCGCCATCACCCGCGCGCCGCAGTTGGCCGTGTTGCAGGCCCAGGTGCAAGACGCGCTGGCCAAGGGCGCCACCTTGCATTGCGGCGGCCAGGTGCGGCCTGGCCCGGGCAACTGGTTCGAGCCCACGGTGCTCAGTGGCGTTAACCACAGCATGCAGGTGATGCGCGAAGAAAGCTTCGGCCCGATCATCGGCATTCAAGCGGTGAAAAGCGATGACGAAGCCGTGGCGCTGATGAACGACACCCGCTATGGCCTCACCGCGGGCGTGTACTCGCGCGACGAAAGCCAGGCCCGTGCGCTGCTGGCCCAGGTGAACGCCGGCAGCGTGTACTGGAACTGCTGCGACCGCGTCAGCCCGCGTCTGCCCTGGAGCGGGCACGGCGATTCAGGGCTGGGCCTGACACTGTCGCGCCAGGGCATCCAGACCTTCACGCGGCCCAAGGCCTGGCACCTCAAACAGGCTTGAGCGCTTGATCGCTTGAGCGCTTGAGCATTCAACTTGATCACCAGGCTGGCCATCTTCGACCTCGACCACACGCTGCTGAATGGCGACAGCGATGTGCTGTGGTGCGAATTCCTCATGCAGTGCGGCGTGCTGGCGCGCGAACGATTCGAGCCCCTTAACCGCGAGATGGAGCGGGCCTACCGGGCCGGCACGGTGAGCGCGGTTGACTTTTGCGCCTTCTACATCGCCACCCTGGCCGGGCGCACGCGCACGCAATGGAAGGCGCTGCGTGGTGACTACCTCAAGCAGGTGATCGCACCGCGCATCCCGGCGGCAGCGCATGCCCTGGTGCGCCAGCACGCAAAGCTGGGCGACACGCTCATCCTGAGCACGGCCACCAACCGTTTTCTGGCCGAGTTGACGGCTCGGTATCTGGGCATCGATGAACTCATCGCCACCGAGTGCGAGTTCGACCTGCAAGACCAGTTCACCGGCCGGCCCAGCGGCGTGCTGAACATGCGCGAAGGCAAGGTCACGCGGCTGCACACCTGGCTGGCCGGGCGCGGCTTGCAGCGCAACGACTGGGTGGCCACGGTGTACAGCGACTCGATCAACGACCTGCCCTTGCTGCAGGCCGGCCAGCACGCGGTTTGCGTGAACCCCGATGCGCAACTGGCCGCCCATGCCGCGGCACAGGGTTGGCCGACCTTGATGCTGCACGGCGTTTGACGCCAGGGCTGCCGCGGCGCAACGCCTGCTCACCATCTTTACGCAACCCGCTTCAACCGATCATCACGGCGCTGCGTTGGCCTCGGATCGCGCTGAACAACAACCGGAGCCACCATGGTTGAGACCACCGAGCCGCCACCGCCCACCTTGGCCCCGGAGCCGCCGCAGCCGCCGCAGCTGCCAACGCTGGTGCCGGCTGCCACCGCCGCCGCCACGGCCCTGGCCGCACTCGCGGCTTGCGGCGGCGGCAGCGAGACACCGGCTCCACCACCGCCACCGCCTCCCCCACCTCCCTTAACCAGCACACAAACCGCGCGCTTCATCCACCAAGCCGGGCTGGGCGCCAGCCGCACGCAGATCGAACGGGTCAAGACCCTGGGCTACGCCGGCTGGCTCGATGAACAGTTCGCCCTGCCCAGCGACACCAGCCGCTGGGACTGGCTGGTCGCCAAGGGCTTCAACGACATCAGCTTCAAGAACGGCGAAGGTGGGTTCGATGCCGCCACGTGGCGCAAACTGCTGGCTGCACCGGACACGCTGCGCCAGCGCATGACCCTGGCTTTGTCCGAAGTGCTGGTGGTAGCCATCGACGGCCTGGTCAACGGCGGCGGCTGGCGCAGCTTCGCGGCTGCGGCTTATCTCGATCTGCTTGAAGGCCATGCCTTCGGCAACCTGCGCACGCTGCTGCGCGCCGTGTCCACCAGCCACGCCATGGGCCTGTACCTCACATTCAAAGGCAACCGCAAGGCCGACCCCGCCAAAGGCACGCTGCCCGATGAAAACTACGCGCGCGAGCTGATGCAGTTGTTCACCATCGGGTTGGTGGCGCTGAACACGGATGGCAGCGTCAAGCTGGTGAACGGCCAACCGCAGGAAACCTATGGCCAGGCCGACATCTCCGGGCTGGCCCGCGTCTTCACCGGCTGGGGCACCGACTTCGCTGGTGGCGACGGCAGCACGCCCGACCACCACCGCCGCCCGATGGCGCAAACCGCATCGCGCTACGAGACCGGCGCCAAAACCTTCCTGGGCCTGACCATCCCGGCCGGCACCGACGCCAGCGTGGCGCTCGACCTGGCGCTGGACCATTTGTTCAACCATGCCAACACCACGCCATTCTGGGCACGACAGTTGATCCAGCGCCTGGTCACCAGCAACCCCACCCCTGCCTATGTGCAGCGCGTGGCGCAGGTCTTAGCCAACGACGGCACGGGCGAACGCGGCAACTTCAAGGCCGTGCTCAAAGCCATATTGTTGGACGACGAAGCACGCAACACGGCCGGCCTGTCCAACACGGCCTTCGGCAAACTGCGCGAACCCGTGCTGCGCCTGGCCGCCTGGGCACGCGCCTTCAATGCCAACTCAGCCAGCGATGCCTGGGCCCTGGGCAACACCAGCGACCCGGCCACCCGCTTGGGCCAAAGCCCGCTGCGCAGCCCGTCGGTGTTC
>JAYUPO010000018.1:0-2242 GCA_043760085.1 Burkholderiales bacterium | reverse complement strand
TGACTCGTCAGGGCTGGCGCTTCAACCGGCCTTGCGCGGCACCAGCGGCGCTGGGGCGGCGGGTGCATAGGGCACCACCGGCACAGCAGGGGCCGTGGCCGTGTCCGCTGCATTGAGCAGTTTGCAGCGCGCCCCGGCCGGCAGTTTGTGCCCCGGGTTGGGCAGGCTCAGGCGCACGCGAAAGGTGTTGCTGGCGGCGTCGATCATGGCGTCGACATGCGTCACGCGCGCGCTCACCGCTGCCGTGCCGGGCAATTCGGGCAACACGCTCAGGCGTTCATCAAGCACCACGCTCCCATAGCGGCTGGCCGGCATCACCAGCTCCACGCGCAGTGGGTTGAGCATGGCCAGGCGCATCACGGGCTTGTCTTCGACGCGCTCGCCCACGTTGATGAAGCGCTCGGTCACCACGCCGTCGAACGGGCTGCGCACGATGCGCTGGCGCAACTGCGCCCGCACCACGCCCAGTTCGCGCGCCGCCACCACGCGCTGGCCGCGCGCCTGTTCGAGCTTCTGGGCCGCCACGTCGAGTTCGGCCCGCGCCTGCTCGGTGGCCTGGCTGGAATAAAAACCATCGGCTTGCAGCTCCACCGCGCGGGTGTGGCGCTGGCGCGCGAGTTGGAGGTTGGCCACTGCGGCACGCTCATCGGCGTCGATGGTCGAGCGCGCCTCGGCGGCGTCAACGCCGGCCTGCTCGACTTCGCTTTGCAGCAGCACCAGCGCCTGGCCGGCACGCACGCGCTCGCCGCTTTCGGCCCGCAATTCCTGCACCACGCCCACCACCGGCGAGCCGATGTCGGCCACGCGCTCGGGGCTGATCAGGCACGCCACGGCCTGGCTGCGCAGGCCGCTGCTGCGCGGCGCCGGCACGCCCCCTGCACCGGGAGCTGCCGGCGCTGCCGCCGGCGGCTTGGCCGCGGGCATGGGTGCTGGGCTGGCCAGCGGCGAGTTCAGGGCCAGGGCCAGGTTCATGCTGCTGCCCGGCATGGGCGGGCTCACCGGCCCGGCGGCTGCCGGCAGGCTGGCCCAGGCGGCCAGGCACGCGGCAGCCAGCGCAGCGCTCACGGGCGGCATGCGCCCGCGCGGCAGTGCGTTGGCGGCAACCCTTACACGTGCAAGTTGTTGAAACTCAGCTGTCGTTGCCATAGCAGTTCCTGTTCAAGCCATTGCCGGCGCAGCTTGCGCTGGCCACTTTCAGTTCGTGCCTGCACCCAGGCGGCCAACGCGCGCGTGGCCAGCGCCGCCAGCGCCGCCAGCGCGCCATGGCGCCGCGCACAAGGTGCCGCAAAAAACCGGCCCACGCCGCGCGCCCAGGCGCTGGCGGCCCAGGCCGGCGCATCCAGCGCATGCCAGGTTTCAGCACTGCCCGGTTCGCCCTGGCGGCCGGCGCGGCCGCACAGTTGCCGGTCAAGTCTGCTGTTAATGTTGTCTTGCGCGTTGATGACATGCAGCCCGCCGAGCAACGCCACGCCGGGGCCGAGCAGGATGTCGGTGCCGCGCCCGGCCAGTTGCGTGGCCACGGTGAGCGCGCCGCGCGCGCCGGCGCCGGCCACGATGGCGGCTTCATCAGCGTCGTGCTGCGCATCCAGTACGCGGTGCGCCAGCCCGGCCGCCGCCAGCGCGGCCGAAAGGGCGCGCGACGCCGCCACGCTGGCGGTGCCAAACAGCACCGGCCGGCCCTGGGCATGCAGTTGCGCCGCGCGCTGCACCAGCGCCGCCTGGCGCTGCGCGCTGCAGGCAAACAGGCGTGGCGCCAGCGTGCGCCGACGCAGCGCCAAGCGCAGCGGCACGCGCCACAGTTCGCGGCCGTAGCACGCGCGCAGTTCAGCGCGGCATTCGCGCAGCGTGCCGCTCATGCCGGCCAGCAGCAGGTAGCGGCCGAAGAAAGCCTGCACGCTGGTTTGCGCCCGCGTGGCGGCCAGCGGGCTCGCGCGGCAACCTTCCTTCAGCTCCACCAGCAGGTGCAAGGCGCGTTGCCATTGCCGGCCCGTGGCAATGCGGCCGGTGGCGGCGTCAAGCAACTGCACGGCGCCGTCACGCACCAGGTAATGTCTTTCGTTGTGCAGCAAGTGCAGGGCCGTGAGCGCCTGGCCCAGCAGCTCATGGCGGTGGCGCCGGTTCAGCCAGGCGCCGCCCAGGCCGGCGGCAAGCTTCTCGATGTGGTCTTCAGCGCCGCTGCGCCATTGCACCTGCTGCAACGCTGCGTCAACGCAGAAATGCTCGCCTTCGCGCAGCGCGCGCG
>JAYUPO010000017.1:0-2246 GCA_043760085.1 Burkholderiales bacterium | reverse complement strand
TACTTCGCTACGCAGCACGCCCCACCGTCCTGATCCTTCGGCAGCGGTTCTTCTCGAACGTTGGCCCGTCACAACCGGTGCCGGCTGAGGGTGTTGGGTGGCCGGCGTAGCGAAGTAAAGAAGGAGGAGGAGGCCGCCAGGCCGACGACGGATGACATGAGCGAAGCCGGCCACCCGACGCCCTCGGCTTGCGCCGCCAGTCGCATGGGCGTTGCGCACGACCAGCCTGGACGCCTATTTGGCGCTGTACAGGAAATCGGCCTTTGAGATCGCGAAGGAGAACCAAGCTAAGACCGCAGCCGCATCCGCCCCGGCAGCGGCACCGCGCGGCGCAGCACCTCTTCGCCCAGCCACTGCGCCGACACCTGCGCCCGCTTGGCCACCAGGCCCAGGGGCAACTGTTGGTAGTCGTCGTTGAAGACTTCAAAGCTGAAGTCGCCGCGGTAGCCCAATGCCACCAAACGCATCACCAGCTCGGCCACCTGCTTGCTGTGCACGCCTTCGCCCGGGAAGACGCGGAAGTGCCGCGCCGTGGTCATGCGCTCTTCGAAGCTGCGCGCTTCCTGCCACATGAAATCAGCCAGTTGCACCAGGAAGATCTTGGCCGGGTCGAGCAGGTCGATCTCATCTAGCGCGGTCTTGCTGGCCACGAGGTGGAATGAGTCGAGGCCGAGGCCGAGGTTGGGCATGTCGGCGCGGCAGATCACGTCCCACGCGGCGGTGAATTCGTTGATGGTGCGGCCCCAGCTCAGCGCCTCGTAGGCCACCTTCAAGCCCAGCGGCACGGCCAGCATGGCCAGCTTGCGCAAGTCGCGCGCCAGGGCATCGGGCTCTTGCGTGGCATGCTGGCTGGTGGAAGAACACACCAACAGCAGCGGCGCGCCAACGGCTTGCGCCATTTCCAGCATGGCCTTGGCCACATCCACCTTGTAGGCGTGCAGGTGCCCGCTCAGGCCTTCAAAGTCGCGCAGCACCTGAAAGCCGGTGACGCGCAAGCCGCTGCGCTTGACCACGCGCGCCGCTTCGGCCACACCGCCCTCATGGCCCACCAGGTCGTTGGCCTTGAGCATCACCTGGCTGAAGCCGGCGTCGCGGATGGCGGCGAGCTTGGCGGCCAGCGAACCGGCCAGGGTGATGGTGTCCATGCCGAAGTCGGCAATGTGTCCGCTGGAATGGCCTGTCATGGCTGCCTGTCTACCTGTGTGCCGCTCAAGGCTTGTCGTGGACCAGTTCAAACATCACGCCGCCCAGCTTGGCGCGGGTTAACGCTCCGCGTGACTCGGTGTGCACGGCGTGCGATTCGACGAATTCCACGCCCCGCGCGCGCAGCGCCGCCACAGCCGCCGGCACATCGGCACAACCCAGGCCCATGCGTTGCAGGCTTTCGCTGGCCTGGCCCTCGGGCAAGTCGACTTCGGGCTCGATGAGCTGCAAGTAAAACCCGCCGGGGCCCTTCAGGATGCGGCCCTTGGGCAGGATGCCGAAGCGCTGTTCATCAGGCAGTTGCTCAAAGCCGAACAGTTCGCGGTAGAACTCGCACCAGTCGTCGAGCCGCTGCTCGCCGATGTACTGCACCACGCCGAACCAGTGCAGGCCGGCCAGGGCAGGCGGGCGCTGGTCGACCGTGGGAATGGGGATGAAGTCGACATCCCAGATGCTGAACTCCTGCCACCTGTCAACGAAGTAGATGCGGCTGGCGCCCACGCCGTGAATGGCGGGAATGTTCAGCTCCATCACTTCCACCTGCGCCGGCACGCCCCAGGCGCCACGGTCGAGCGCGCGTTTGTAGGCTGCGGCGGCGTCGCGCACGCGAAAGGCCAGCGCGGCAATCACGGGCGTCTCGGTGGGCGCCACGCTGCTGGGCTTGTCGCCCACATGGGCGTTGATGACGATGTTCATGTCGCCTTGCCGGTACAGCAGCACCTCGCGCGAGCGATGCCGCGCCACGGGCCTGAAGCCCATGGCTTCGAGCACCTGGCCCAGGGCCTGCGGGCGGCTGGTGGCGTATTCAACGAATTCCAGCCCGGCCAGGCCGAGCGGGTTGGCGCCTTCGCCGATGTCTTCGCGGTCGTCTTCGCGGTCGCTGGTGGTTGGGTTGCTGCTGGAGGCTTCAGTGTTCATGACCGATCAGACTCAAGAAGTGGCGTTGCATGCGCTCCGGGTCGGGCTCCACGCCGGTGAACAGCTTGAACGCGCCCACCGCCTGGCCCACGGCCATGGTACCGCCGTGAACCGTGGCGCAGCCG
>JAYUPO010000016.1:0-15626 GCA_043760085.1 Burkholderiales bacterium | reverse complement strand
CCGGTCCTTGCCGCCACCACGCCCATCAGGCTTTTCAACAGGCTCGATTTGCCCACGCCGTTGCGGCCCAGCACCACCGTCACCTCACCGGCGCTGGCTTCGAAGCTCAACCCGCGCAGGATGTGCGAGCCGCCGCCGTAGTACTGGTTCAGGTCTTTGACAACTAACATTTCATGTAACTGGAAAGCATTCAGCGGCCAAGGTAGACCTCAACCACCTGCTCATTGGCCTGCACCTGCGCCAGCAGCCCTTCGGCCAACACGCTGCCCTCGTGCAGCACCGTCACGGTGCGCCGGCCTTGGGTGAGCAGGCCCACGAAGTGCATGTCGTGCTCCACCACCACCAGCGAGTGCTTGCCTTCTAACGATAGAAACAACTCGGCGGTGCGCTCGGTTTCTTCGTCGGTCATGCCGGCCACGGGTTCGTCCAGCAGCAGCAGCTTGGGGTCTTGCATCAGCAGCATGCCGATTTCCAGCCACTGCTTCTGCCCGTGCGACAGCAACCCGGCCGCGCGCTGCGCCTCGGGCGCCAAGTGAATGGTGTGCAGCACTTCGCCGATGCGTTCGCGCTGCACCGCGCTCAAGCGCGCAAACAGCGCGGCGCGAACGCGCCGGTCGCCCTTGAGCGCGAGTTCAAGGTTGTCGAAGACGCTCAAGTCTTCAAACACCGTGGGCTTCTGGAACTTGCGGCCGATGCCCACCTGCGCGATTTCGCTTTCGCTCAGGCGCAGCAGGTCGATGGTCGAGCCGAAGTAGGCGCGGCCGGCGTCGGGCCGGGTCTTGCCGGTGATGCAATCCATCATCGTCGTCTTGCCCGCACCATTGGGGCCGATGATGCAGCGCAGCTCGCCCAGGTTGATTTGCAGGCTCAGCGCGTTCAGGGCCTTGAAGCCGTCGAAGCTGACCGTGATGTCTTCCAGGTACAACGCCACACCGTGGGCGAAGTCGGGCTCGCTGTGCTTCACCAGGCGGCCAAACGCCGCCTCGCGCCCGCCGCTGCTGCCGCTGCCCTGTGCGCCCAAGCGTTTGGCCATTTCGGCGCGGCGCCGCGCGCCTTCTTCGAGCAGGTCGGGCGTCATGCGGCCTTCCGGCGCAGCATGCGCGCCAGGCCGATCAAACCTTGCGGCAGGAACAGCGTGACGGCAATGAACAAGGCGCCCAGAAAGTACAGCCAGATCTCCGGGAAGGCCTGTGTGAACCAGCTCTTGGCGCCGTTGACGAAGAAGGCGCCGACGATGGGGCCGATGAGCGTGCCGCGCCCGCCCACGGCGGCCCAGATGGCGATTTCGATGCTCGCCGCGGGCGACATCTCGCCCGGGTTGATGATGCCTACCTGCGGCACGTACAACGCGCCGGCAATGGCGCACATCACGGCCGACAACACCCACACCGCGAGCTTGTAGTGCAGCGGGTTGTAGCCGCTGAACATCACCCGCCCTTCGGCGTCGCGAATGGCTTGCAGCACGCGCCCGGCCTTGCTGGCGACGATGGCGCGCGCCATGACGTAGAAGCCGATCAAGGTGGCGCCGCTCAAGGCAAACAGCAACACGCGCATGCCCGGCGTGGTGATCGGCGCGCCAAGGAGGCGCTTGAAATCGGTGAAGCCGTTGTTGCCACCAAAACCTGTTTCATTGCGGAAAAACAGCAGCATGGCGGCGTAGGTGAGCGCCTGCGTGATGATGGAGAAATACACGCCCTTGATGCGCGAGCGAAACGCGAACCAGCCGAACACGAAGGCCAGCAGCCCGGGCACCAACACCACCAGCAGCATCTGCGCGATGAACGAATCGCTGCAGGCCCAATGCCAGGGCAGGGCCTTCCAGTTCAGGAAGACCATGAAGTCGGGCAGCTCGCTTTGGTAGTTGCCGTCGCGGCCGATTTGGCGCATCAGGTACATGCCCATGCCGTAGCCGCCGAGCGCGAAGAACAGGCCGTGGCCGAGCGAAAGGATGCCGGTGTAGCCCCAGATCAAATCCATGGCCAGCGCGCAGATGGCAAAGCAAAGCATCTTGCCCAGCAGCCCCACCGTGGTGGCGCTGAGGTGCAGCGTATGGTCAGGCGGCAACGCCAGGTGCAGCACGGGCACCAGCACCGTCACCACGGCTAGCGCCAGCCACACCGGCAGGTTCGACCATGGCGCATGATGAGACGAGATCATGCCTCCACACTCCGCCCCTTGACCGCGAACAGGCCCTGCGGGCGCTTCTGGATCACGACCACGATCAACACCAGCACGATGATCTTGGCCAGCACCGCGCCGGCCACGCCTTCCAGCAACTTGTTCAGCACGCCCAGGCCGAGCGCGGCCCACACCGTGCCGGCGAGCTGGCCCACGCCGCCCAGCACCACCACCAGGAAGGCGTCGACGATGTAGCTCTGGCCAAGATCGGGCCCCACGTTGCCCACCTGCGACAGCGCACAACCGGCCAGCCCGGCAATGCCCGCACCCAGCGCGAAGGCCAGCGTGTCCACCCGCGCCGTGTTCACGCCCACACATGAGGCCATGCGCCGGTTCTGCGTCACGCCGCGCACGAACAAGCCCAGCCGCGTGCGCGCGATCAGCAAGGCCATGCCACCTAGCACCAGCAGCGCAAAGGCGATGATGGCGATGCGGTTGAAGGGCAGCGTGAGGTTGGGCAGCACCTGCCAGCCGCCGGACATGAAGGCCGGGTTTTCCACCGCCACGTTCTGCGCGCCGAACAGCGAACGCACGGCCTGCATCAGCATCAGGCTGATGCCCCAGGTGGCGAGCAGCGTTTCCAGCGGCCGGCCGTACAAGAAGCGGATCACGCCGCGTTCCAGCACCGCGCCCACCGCCGCCGCGGCCAGGAACGAGGCCGGCACGGCTAACCATAGATAAAAGTCAAACGCGCCGGGTGCATAGGCGCGAACGGCGTTTTGCACCAGCCAGGTGGCGTAGGCGCCGATCATCATCAGCTCGCCATGCGCCATGTTGATCACGCCCATCAGCCCATAGCTGATGGCCAGGCCCAGCGCCACCAACAGCAAAATGCTGCCCAGGCTGACGCCGGTAAAAAGTAATCCCAAACGTTCGCCCCAGGCCTGCATGCGCTTGCCGTCTGCGGCCTGGGTCTGGGCCTTGGCCTTGAGCTGGGTGAGATCGGCCTTGATGCGCGCATCGGTCGTCAGCGCCAGGGCTTTGTCGAGCAGGCTTGCGCGTTCGCCATCCATGCTCCGCGCGAATTGCGCCATCGCCGCCTGGCGCGCGGCCGGGTCGGGTGCCAACAGGGCCAGCATGCTCAAGCCCTCTTGCAGCTCGCGGCGCATGCGGTTGTTATTCATCACGTCTTCGGCGCCTTGGGGCAGTGGCGTGGCCTGGCCGGTGGCGGCATCCGTGGCGCGCTCGCCTTGCAGCACATAAGCCTTGCCGGCGGCCACTTTCACGGCGTCGTCGAGCAGGGCCTGAAAGTAGGCGGGCACTGCCGGGTCGGCGCTGGCCACAGCTTCGTTGATGGCCTTCACGCGCTCGTCGCTGTCGCCTGCGGCCAGGCGGTGCGCCATGTCAGGCGTGAGCGCGTGCGCGGGTGCCGGCCACAGCGCAATGATCAACACCGCCAGCAGGGCGACGGCCAGGGCGGCGAGGGTTCGGTTCACGCTGTCTCGTTGTGGTTATGGGGGCGCTGACTCATCAAATAGCGCCCGCTCAAGGAGAGCGGCTGTGCCACTTTCCTTGATCCCCGCTGAGGCCAGTCGGCCTTCGCCGGCCGTGGGGCGCTCACTCGCCTTACATCTTCTCGGGGCTGTCCTTCTTCTTGTCGTTGCCGGCAATGAAGGGGCTCCACGGGTTGGCACGCACCGGGCCGCTGGTCTTCCACACCACGTTGAACTGGCCGTCGGCCTTGATCTCACCGATGAACACCGGCTTGTGCAGGTGGTGGTTGGATTTGTCCATGGTGCTGGTGAAGCCGCCCGGCGCGGTGAAGGTCTGGCCGGCCATGGCAGCAATCACCTTGTCGGTGTCGGTGCTCTTGGCCTTTTCAACCGCCTGCTTCCACATGTAGATGCCGATGTAGGTGGCCTCCATCGGGTCATTCGTCAGCGGCTTGTCCTTGTGGCCGGCAATGCCCTTGGCCTTGGCATAGGCCGCCCACTTTTGCGTGAACGCGGTGTTGGCCGGGTTCTTCAGGCTCATGAAGTAGTTCCACGCCGCCAGGTGGCCCACCAGGGGCTTGGTGTCCACGCCGCGCAGTTCTTCCTCGCCCACGCTGAACGCCACCACGGGCACATCGGTCGCCTTCAGGCCCTGGTTGCCCAGCTCCTTGTAGAACGGCACGTTGCTGTCGCCGTTGATGGTGGAGATCACGGCCGTCTTCTTGCCTTCAGCCGCGAACTTCTTGATCTTGGCGATGATGCTTTGATAGTCGCTGTGGCCAAAGGGCGTGTACTCCTCCAGGATGTCGGCGTCGGTGATGCCCTGCTTGTTCAAGAAGGCGCGCAAGATCTTGTTGGTGGTGCGCGGGTAGACGTAATCAGTGCCCAGCAGCACGAAGCGCTTGGCGCCGCCGCCGTCCTTGCTCATCAAATATTCCACCGCCGGAATGGCCTGCTGGTTGGGCGCGGCGCCGGTGTAGAACACGTTCTTGCTCAGCTCTTCGCCTTCGTATTGCACGGGGTAGAAGAGCAGGCCGTTGAGTTCTTCATACACCGGCAGCACGCTCTTGCGGCTCACGCTGGTCCAGCAGCCGAAGGTGACGGCCACTTTATCTTTGCTGATCAACTGACGCGCCTTTTCGGCGAACAGCGGCCAGTTCGAAGCCGGGTCGACCACCACGGGTTCGAGCTTCTTGCCCAGCACGCCGCCCTTGGCGTTGATCTCTTCAATCGCCATCAGCACGGTGTCTTTCAACACCGTTTCTGAAATGGCCATGGTGCCCGACAGCGAATGCAGCACACCGATCTTGATGGTGTCGGCCGCCTGCGTGGGCAGGGTCATGCAAAGGGCGGCCGCAGCGGCGGCGGCAAGGGTCATGCGACGGTTCATGGGGTTACTCCTGGCGGCTCGTTCGAGCTTGTGGGTTGAAGACCCAGCGTCAAACGCAAGGGCCATGCCAAGGCGGCACGCTCGTCTTGGCACCGCAATTGCTCACACAATGGCCGCCGCACCACAACGGCACCCTCACAACGCCAGACTTCAGCCATGGAACTGACCCCGCGCGAGAAAGACAAGCTGCTGATCTTCACCGCCGCGCTGCTGGCCGAGCGCCGCCGCGCGCGTGGCCTGAAGTTGAACTACCCCGAGGCGGTGGCCTTCATCAGCGCGGCCATCATGGAAGGCGCGCGCGATGGCCAGACGGTGGCGCAATTGATGAGCGCCGGGCGCCAAGTCCTGGGCACACAAGATGTGATGGATGGCGTGGCGGAAATGATCCCCGAGATCCAGGTTGAAGCCACCTTCCCAGACGGCACCAAGTTGGTCACCGTGCACCAACCCATTGCATGAGGCGCACGCAAATGACGCCAGGCGAACTGTTTACTGACGGCCCCGACATTGCCATCAACCCCGGCCGGCGCACGCACACGCTGGTGGTCGAGAACGCCGGTGACCGGCCGATTCAGGTGGGCTCGCACTATCACTTTGCCGAGACCAATGCCGCGCTGCGCTTTGACCGTGATGTTGCACGCGGCATGCGGTTAAACATTGCCAGTGGCACGGCGGTGCGCTTTGAGCCTGGCCAGCAGCGCACGGTGGAACTGGTTGACTATGCGGGTGCGCGCGAGGTCTGGGGCTTTCGCGGCATGGTGCAAGGAAAACTCTGACCATGACGAGCATCAACCGCCGCGCCTACGCCGAAATGTTCGGCCCCACCACCGGCGACCGTGTTCGCCTGGCGGACACCGAGCTGCTGATCGAAGTCGAGCGTGACTTGACCGTTGCAGCCGGCGGTTATGGCGAGGAAGTGAAGTTCGGCGGCGGCAAGACCATCCGCGACGGCATGGGCCAATCGCAGCGCTGCAATGGCCCCGGCGCGCACGAGGCGGCCGATTGCGTGATCACCAATGCGTTGATCATTGACCATTGGGGCATCGTCAAGGCCGACATCGGCTTGAAAGGCCAGCGCATCTTTCGCATCGGCAAGGCCGGCAACCCCGATGTGCAGCCGGGGGTGGACATCATCATCGGCCCGGGCACTGAAATCGTTGCGGCCGAAGGCCTGATCGTCACCGCCGGCGGCATCGACAGCCACATCCACTTCATCTGCCCGCAGCAAATCGAGGAAGCGCTGATGAGCGGCGTGACCACCATGCTCGGCGGCGGCACCGGCCCGGCCACCGGCACCTTTGCCACCACCTGCACGCCCGGGCCCGAGAACCTGCGCCGCATGTTGCAGGCGGCCGACGCCTTCCCCATGAACCTGGGCTTTCTGGGCAAGGGCAATGCCAGCCGGCCCGAGGCGCTGCGCCAGCAAGTGTCGGCTGGAGCCATCGGTTTGAAGCTGCATGAAGACTGGGGCACCACGCCGGCGGCCATTTCCAATTGCCTGGACGTGGCCGACGAAGAAGACGTGCAGGTCTCGATCCACAGCGACACGCTCAACGAAAGCGGCTTCGTCGAAGACACCATCGCCGCCACCAAGGGCCGCACGCTGTGCGCCTTTCACACCGAAGGCGCGGGCGGCGGCCATGCGCCCGATATCCTGCGCGTGGTGGGCGAAGCGAACTTCCTGCCCAGCAGCACCAACCCGACCATGCCCTACACCGCCAACACGGTCGACGAGCACCTGGACATGTTGATGGTGTGCCATCACCTCGATGCTTCCATCGCCGAAGACCTGGCTTTTGCCGAAAGCCGCATTCGGCGCGAGACCATCGCGGCCGAAGATGTGCTGCACGACCTGGGTGCCATCAGCATGATGAGCAGCGACAGCCAGGCCATGGGTCGCGTGGGCGAAGTCATCATCCGCACCTGGCAAACGGCGCACAAGATGAAAGTGCAGCGTGGGGTATTAACGAATGACACGCGGCCCGGCGGGCCGCCTTCGGATTCCAGTCGTAACGACAACGCCCGCGTCAAGCGCTACATCGCCAAGTACACCATCAACCCGGCGCTGGCCAACGGCATCGCGCATGAAGTCGGCAGCATCGAGCCCGGCAAGTGGGCTGACTTGGTGTTGTGGAAGCCGGCGTTCTTTGGCGTCAAGCCGAGTTTGATTTTGAAAGGCGGCTTCATCGCCGCCGCCGCCATGGGCGACCCGAGTGCCAGCATCCCCACGCCGCAGCCGGTGCACTACCGGCCGATGTTCGGTGCCTATGGCGGCGCGCTGGCGCGGGGCAGCATCACCTTCGTCAGCCAGGCCTCGCTGCAAAACGGCGCCGCCGAGGGCTACCAGTTGCACAAGCACCTGGCCGCGGTGAAAGGCTGCCGCACGGTGCGCAAGGGCGACATGGTGCACAACGCCTACCTGCCGAAAATGCAGATCGACGCGCAGACCTACGAGGTGCGCGCCGATGGCGAGTTGCTCACTTGCGAGCCGGCCACCGTGCTGCCCATGGCGCAGCGGTACTTTTTGTTTTGACCAGGCCTGCGGCCAGGAGCCGCGGCGGGTTCAGCCCAGTGCCAGCAGTTGCCGCGCCAGCGCCTCGGCGGCCTCGATGCCATCCACCGCCGCCGACATGATGCCCCCGGCATAACCGGCGCCTTCACCGGCCGGGAACAGGCCGCGCACGTTCAGGCTTTGAAAATCCTTGCCGCGAGTGATGCGCAGGGGTGATGAGGTGCGTGTTTCCACGCCGGTGAGCACGGCATCAGCCAGCGCAAAGCCGGGGATCTGGCGTTCGAAGGCGGGCAGCGCCTCGCGGATCGCTTCCAGCGCGTAGCCCGGCAGGCTGGCGTGGCCCTGTTCATTGGCGGCGGCCAAGTCAGTGAGGTTCACGCCGGGCGTGTATGAAGGCATCACGCTGCCAAACGCCTGGCCGCCGGCACCGCGCTGGCGCTTGATGAAGTCGCCCGCCAGTTGCCCCGGCGCCACGTAGCCGCCGCCGCCCAGGGCGTAGGCGCGGCTTTCCCAGAGGCGCTGGAAGGCGATGCCGTCGAGTGGGTTCACCGGGCCTTCGTGCAAGCCGTCTTGCCGGTAGTCCTGTGGCGTGATGCCCACCACGATGCCGGCATTGGCGTTGCGCTCGGCGCGCGAGTATTGACTCATGCCATTCGTTACCACGCGGTGTGCTTCAGACGTTGCCGCCACCACCGTGCCGCCCGGGCACATGCAAAAGCTGTACACCGAACGGCCGTTGCTGGCGTGATGAACCAACTTGTAGTCGGCCGCGCCGAGCAGCGGGTGGCCCGCATTGGGGCCGAAGCGGGCACGGTCGATCAAACCTTGTGGATGCTCGATGCGATAACCGATGGAGAACGGCTTCGCCTCCATGAACACGCCGCGCCCATGAAGCATGGCAAAGGTATCGCGCGCGCTGTGGCCCAGGGCCAGCACGATGTGATCGGCAACGATTTGCTCGCCATTGGCCAGCGTCAAACCTTTGACTTGAGCGGATTCGATCAGCACATCCACCACCTGGCTTTCGAAGCGAACTTCGCCACCCAGCGCCACGATGTCGGCGCGCATCTTTTCCACCATGCCCACCAGGCGAAAGGTGCCGATGTGCGGCTTGCTCACGAAGAGAATCTCCTCGGGCGCGCCGGCCTTGACGAATTCCGTGAGCACCTTGCGCGTGAGGTGGCGCGCATCGCTGATCTGGCTGTACAGCTTGCCGTCTGAAAAGGTGCCGGCGCCACCTTCGCCGAACTGCACATTGCTGTGCACATCCAGCACGCCGCGGCGCCACAGGCCCCAGGTGTCTTGCGTGCGCTGGCGCACCGGGCGGCCGCGTTCCAGCACCAGCGGGCGCAAGCCCATTTGCGCCAGGATCAGCGCGGCAAACAAGCCGCACGGGCCAAAGCCCACCACCACCGGGCGCCGCTGCGGCGTGGTGTGGAAGTCAAGCGGCGCGTGGGCGATGAACTGATAGCGCGTGTCGGGCGCGGGCCGCACATGGCGGTCGGTGGCCAGGCGTGCCAGCACCGCCGCTTCATCCACCAGCTCGCAATCAACGCTGTAGATGAGCACCACCGCGCTCTTCTTGCGCGCGTCGAAGCTTCGTTTGACGATGTCGAAGCGGCGCAGTTCGGCTTCGGGCACGTCCAGGCGCTGCAACAGCGCCTGGCGCAGGGCGGCGTCGGGGTGGTTCAGCGGCAGCCGCAGCTCGTTGACGCGCAGCATGGCCGGCCGCTGCTCGGCGCGGGTTCAGCCGCCGCGCTTGGGCCGCTTGCCCGGGTTCTTCTTGCTGCGGGTGTGTGCGCCGCGCTCCAGGCTGACCTTCTGGCCGCGCCCGGCGGTGAAGCCGATGCCCTCGGGCGAAACGGGGCGTGGCGTGGCCTTGCGGTCGGCTTCGGTTCTGATCTTGGTGGCCATCGTGGGCTTTCGGTGTGGGCTGAACAAACCCGGGATTAGGCCACAAGTGGTTGGGGCGGCCGGTGCCGGTTTGCCGTGACGTCCTCGAAGCCGAATGTCTTTCCAACAGGGCCTGGCACTCATCGGTGGCGGGCTGCAGGCGCGAAGCAGTTGAGCAGTTGTCGGCCTGCGCCGTGCTGCAGCGCCCGATCGGGTTGGAGCGGCTGGCGCTGGTCACGCCGCTGGCCTTCATCAGCACCTTGGCGACAAGGATGCCGCCCCGGCGGTTGGGGTCGATGAAGGCGAAGTCGTAGCGGTCGGCCTCTCCGGCGGCCAGCCGTGCGTCAAGCGTCTCCAGTGCAGGCGCCAGCACGAGCTCGATCTTGTGCGCAACGCCGGCCTGCTGCCAGAACGGCCGGCCGATGCGCGTGTACTCATCGCTGATGTCGCAGGCCAGCACGCGGCCGTCGTCGGGCGGGGCCAGCGCCACCGTGAGCGCGCTATAGCCGGTGAAGGTGCCGATCTCGATCGTGCGCCGCGCCCCCAGCAGCTTGACAAGCAAAGCCATGACCTGGCCCTGGTCGGCCGAGATCTGCGTGCCGGCATTCGAATGTTCTCGGGTAGCCTCGCACAGCGCCGCCTGCGCAGGGCGCTCGCGTACCGAATGGGCGAGCACCTACTCGAATAGCTGGTAGTCGATTTGCAGGGTGCGCAGGGTCATGGTCGAGGCTTCAGGGGCCATCGGATTGGGCATGTGGCCCAGCCGGCATGAGTCTGGTTGACGTCGTCAGCGCCAGAGTGGTGAGGGCGCGTTAACAAGGTTGCACAGGATCAGGCGCCCCGTCACTGGCTCTTCTCTGAGGAACAGGTTTGAGGAACTGGGCCCAATGCGTCGGGCAGAATCCTGGGAACCACAGCGCTTTGGGCACATTGCCGTGGCTCGGCTGGCATACCGGGGAGTTGATGAGCGCGGAGCGGCCTTCCAATTTCTTGTTCCTCAAGGCACACGATCAACAACTCGTGCGCCTTGGGCTGTTGGCCGAGCGCTATTTCGCTGAAGACCCGAACACCTGCCTGCTCAAGCTGCGCCAACTCACCGAGCTTGTGGCCCAGTTGGTTGCTTCCTGCGTCGGCGTGTACACGTCGTCGGATGAAAAGCAGGTCGATCTTCTGCGCCGCCTGCAAGATCACGGCATCGTGCCGCGCGAAGTTGGCACGCTGTTCCATGAGGTTCGCAAGGCCGGCAACGATGCGAATCACAAGCTGGCGGATAACCATCGCACTGCTCTGTTTGCGCTGCGTCTTGCATGGCAGCTGAGTGTCTGGTTCCATCGCACGTTCAAGGATCAGGGCTTCAAGTCTGGCCCGTTCTTGCCGCCAACACCACCGGCTGACGAGAGTGCCGAGCTGAAGGCGGAATTGGATGCGCTGCGCACCGAACTTGCAGCGTTCCGCGTGGCGCACCAGGACGCAACTCAATCTCTCGAAGCAACTAAAGCCCAGGTTCAGCAGACGCAAGAAGAACGCGCGTTCTGGGAGAGCATGGCGGCCGAGGCGGAGGCTGCCAAACACAAGCTCACCGAGCACCTTGCGGCGCTTCAGGCGCAGGCCGCTGCACAGCCCGCGCAAGCGGTCACCCAGCTTGTTGCGGCCGCCAACACAGCGGCCGCAACCATTCACATCAGCGAAGCCGACACACGCAAGCTCATCGACGAGCAGCTCGTCGCGGCCGGCTGGGCAGCGGACTCCGTGACGCGAAACTTCCGCAACAGTGCTCGCCCGCAGCGCGGGCAAAACATCGCCATTGCCGAGTGGCCCACTGAAACCGGCCCCGCCGACTACGCGCTCTTTATCGGCCTCACGCCTGTGGCCGTGGTCGAAGCCAAGCGCAAGAACACGGATGTCTCGGCGGCCCTTCAGCAGGCCAAGCGCTACAGCCGTGGCTTCAGTCCGTCGCCCGAGGTCGAACTGCCGGCCGGCAACCACGGCGCCGATGCCGCGTTTCGTGTTCCGTTTGTCTTCTCGAGCAACGGCCGGCCCTATCTGCGCCAGTTGGCACCGCAAAGCGGCGTGTGGTTCTGCGATCTGCGCCGCGCAGACAACCTGGGCCGCGCGCTCGATGGCTGGTACACCCCCGGCGTGCTGCAAACGCTGCTGCAGCGCGACGAGGACCGCTCGCACGAAGAGTTGGCCAGCACGCCCTTTGACTACGGCTTTCCGCTTCGCCCATACCAGGAGCAAGCCATCCGTGCCGCCGAGGCCAGCATCGCGGGCGGCCAACGCGCCATCCTTCTTGCCATGGCCACCGGCACAGGCAAGACCAAGACCTGCATTGCGCTCATCTACCGCTTGCTCAAGGCGCAGCGTTTCCGGCGCATCCTGTTTCTGGTGGACCGCTCGGCGCTGGGTGAGCAAGCGGCCAACGCCTTCAAAGACACGCGGATGGAACGACTACAGACCTTTGCCGAGATCTTCGGTATCAAGGAACTCGACGACCCACAAGCCGACAGCGACACCGCGGTGCACATCGCCACCGTGCAAGGCATGGTGCAGCGTTTGCTCTACGCGCCTGACGATGCAGCGCCGCTGCCGATTGACCACTACGATTGCATCGTGGTGGACGAGTGCCACCGCGGCTACCTGCTGGACCGCGAGATGTCCGACACCGAGCTGAGTTTCCGCAGCTTCGAAGACTACATCTCCAAATACCGCCGGGTTCTCGACTACTTCGATGCCGTCAAAATCGGCCTCACCGCCACGCCGGCCCTGCACACCACGCAGGTCTTCGGCGCGCCGGTTTTCACCTACGGCTACCGCGAGGCGGTGATCGACGGCTATCTGGTGGACTACGAGCCGCCGGTGCAGATCTACACCGACCTTTCGTCCAGCGGCATGACGTGGCGCGTCGGCGAAGAGGTCAAGGTCTACAACACCGGCAACCAGCAGATCGACCTTTTCAAGACGCCTGACGAGATCAAGCTTCAGGTCGAAGACTTCAACCGCAAGGTCATCACGCGGCCCTTCAATCAGGTCGTCTGCAGTTACCTGGCGCAAGAGCTGGACCCGGCTTCGCGCCGCAAAACGCTCATCTTCTGCGTCAGTGACAGACACGCAGATCTGGTGGTGGATTTGCTCAAGACTTGTTTTGCCGAGCAATACGGCAGTGTCGAAGACGACGCAGTGATCAAGATCACCGGCGCCGCCGACAAGCCGCTGCAACTGATTCGGCGTCTGAAGAACGAGCGCCTGCCCAACGTGGCCGTCACGGTAGACCTGCTCACCACGGGTGTGGACGTACCCGAAATCTGCAACCTCGTCTTCCTGCGCCAGGTGAACAGCCGCATCCTGTTCGACCAGATGCTCGGCCGTGCCACAAGGCTGTGTGAGTTCGGCGGCGCCGAGGTCAAGGAGACCTTCCGCGTCTTCGATGCCGTTCGCATCTTCGAAGCCATCGGCGACATGACGGCGATGAAGCCCATCGTCGTCAACCCGAAGATCAGCTTCACCCAATTGACGCGGGAGCTGGCCACCTTGAAAGACCCCGCCGCAGCTACGCTCGCGCGCGATCAGTTTCTCGCCAAGCTGCAACGCAAGAAGCGGCATCTCTCGGAACGAGACCGCCAAGACTTCGAACGCGAGGCCGGCATGGCCGCCGGCGCCTTCATCGCCAAGCTCAAAGCCATGCCCATCGGCGAGATCGCTGCTTGGTTCGTGCAACACCCGGGCCTGAGCGAAATTCTCGATCGCCCCTCCGATGGTCCGGCGTCAACCCTGTTCGTGTCCGACCACGACGACGCGCTGAAGAGCGTCGAGCGCGGCTATGGCAGCGCCAAGAAGCCCGAAGACTACCTGCGCGAGTTCAGCACCTACATCAAGAGCCACAGCAACGACATCCCGGCGCTGATGACCGTGCTCACCCGGCCGCGCGACCTGACGCGCGCGCAATTGCGCGACCTGGTGCTCACACTCGACCGTGCCGGCTTCACCGAAACCAACCTGGCTGCCGCCTGGCGCGAGCTGACCAATCAGGACATTGCCGCCCGCATCGTCGGCTACATCCGCCAGGTAGCCATCGGTGACGCTTTGCTGCCCTATGGCGAGCGCGTGGACCGCGCGTTGCAGCGCCTGCTCGCCCAGCCGTCCGGCGGCAAACCCTGGAGCACGCCGCAGCGCGATTGGTTGAAACGCATCGCGGCGCAGACCAAAGCCAACGTGCTGGTGGACCGCGCCGCGCTCGACGACCCTGACCTGATCTTCAAACGCGAAGGCGGCGGCTTCGCGCGTCTGGACAAGGTGTTCAACGGCCAACTTCAGCCCGTGCTGGAAGCCTTCAACGACGCCTTGTGGGCCACCGACCAACATTCCGCCTGAGCTGTTCTACGACAACGACAACACTGCTGATTCATGACCCCTGCCAACCCCGCTGCGTCCGACATCGTTGCCAAGCTCTGGAACTTGTGCAACCTGCTGCGCGATGACGGCGTCACCTACCACCAGTACGTCAGCGAGCTGACGTACCTGCTGTTCCTGAAGATGATGAAAGAGACGGAACAGGAAGACCGGCTCGTCATCCACAAGCCGCCCAAGCGCGGCGCACCGCCCACGAAGCAGAACGGCACCCGCTGGGCCGATCTGATGACGGCCTCGGCCCTGGACCGCCTGGACACCTACAAAGAACTGCTGCTCGACTACGGCCGTTTCGGGCGCGGCACCGTGCAGGAAATCTACGCCAACACCAGCACCTTCATCACCAAGCCCGCCACGCTGTCCAAGCTGGTGGAAGAGATCGACAAGCTCGACTGGTACAGCGTCCACCGTGAAGACCTGGGCGACTTGTATGAAGGCCTGCTCGAACGCAACGCGAACGAAAAGAAGAGTGGTGCCGGCCAGTACTTCACGCCGCGGGTGCTCATTGACAGCATCGTCGCCGTGATGCGGCCGACGCTCGACGACGTGATTCAGGACCCGGCCGCAGGCACGGCAGGTTTTCTCATCGCCGTCAACCACCATCTGCGCGAGCACAACGACATCTATGCGCTGACCGACGAGCGGCAGCGCAAGTACCGCCACAGCACTTTCTACGGCATGGAGCTGGTGCAAGACGCCCATCGCCTGGCGCTGATGAACATGCTGCTGCACGGCATCGAAGGCGGCATCCAGTTCGGCGACACCTTGGGCGATGAAGGCGCCCAACTGCCGCCGGCCACGCTGATGTTGTCGAACCCGCCTTTCGGTACCAAGAAGGGCGGTGGCCTGCCGACGAGAAGCGATTTCACCTACCCCACCACCAACAAGCAGTTCTGCTTCCTGCAGCACATCTACCGCGGCTTGAAGGCTGGCGGGCGCGCCGCCGTGGTGCTGCCCGACAACGTGCTGTTCGAAAGCAACGTCGGCACCGACATCCGCCGCGACTTGATGGACAAGTGCAGCCTGCACACCATCCTGCGCCTGCCCACCGGCATCTTCTACGCGCAGGGCGTGAAGACCAATGTGCTCTTCTTCACCCGCGGCAAGACGGATAAAGGCAACACCAAGGAAGTGTGGGTCTATGACATGCGCGCCAACATGCCGCAGTTCGGCAAGCGCACACCCTTCACCCGCGACTACTTCCGCACAGACCCCGCTCGTGCCAAGGCGGGAGCACCGCGCGACAAGTTCGAAGACGTGTTCGGCGATGACCCTCGAGGGGGCCCCGCGGCCCTGGCCGGGCGCGTGGACACCGGCGAGTCCGGCCGCTGGCGCCGCTTCACCCGAGAACAGATCGCGGCACGTGGCGACAACCTCGACATCGCCTGGCTGAAGGACAACAGCGCCGAAACGGCAGAGGCCCAGCGCGATGAACCCGCGCTGCTGGCCCACCTGGCGCTGCGCGAACTCAATGGCGCCATGGCCGACTTGCGGGCCTTGCTCGAAGCGCTGGGGGAAGACTCCGACCTCGTGTTGAACGGCACTGACGACGAACCCGTCCCCACCGCAGGAGCCGCGTGATGGCAGCCAAGCCACCCCTGCCCGCCAGTCTTGCGGACGCACCCGTCAGCGACGCGCTGCACGCCGAACTGCGCGCCCTCATCGCTGCCAGCCGCCAGCGCCTGGCCGGCGCCGTCAACGCCGAACTGACGCGGCTGTATTGGGCGGTAGGTGAACGCCTGCGCAGCGAGGTGCTGGGGGGAGAGAGGGCACGCTACGGCGACAAGCTGATGGCGCGCCTGGGCGAACAACT
>JAYUPO010000015.1:0-15666 GCA_043760085.1 Burkholderiales bacterium | reverse complement strand
GGCCAGCAGGTGCGGCAGGTGCGGCACCACGCTCGGCGTTGGTGCTGCGGCTGACGTTCCAGAATCTGTTTTAGGCGCCCTGGGCTGGGCGCCCTTTCGCGGTCAACGCGAGCCCAACGCCATGTCTGAATGGCCTCTGGGCAGGCCCAGGGTCATCACCCACCACGGCCACTGGCGTGCATCGCTGTGGCAGGCCAGGCTGATCTCGCGCATGCGCGGATCCATCAGGTTGGCGCAATGCTTGTCGCTCAGCGCCCAGTCGGCCACCGCCTGCGTGGGCTGCATCCAGCCGTTAGCCAGGTTCTCGGCCACGCGAATGAAAGGGTAGCCGGCGGCATGGGCCCGGGTGGCCAGGTTTTCGCCGCCCGTGCCGCGGTGGGTGAGTTCGCCCTGTTCGGCCATGGCGCGGGCCTGCGCCAGGGCCATGCCGTTCAGCCGTTCACCCCACACCAGTGCTGGCGCCGGCGCATGGTGGCCACTGCCGCCGCAGTTCAGCCCCTGCTGGCGCAGGCGGTTCACTTGGGCCAGCACCTGCTCGCGCCATTGCGGCTGGTTCAGGCTGGGGCAGGCGTCGGGTTGGGCATGAGCAGTGGTGGCGGCGGCGGCGGCGACCAAGCTGAACAGGAGCACCAGGTTTTGCAGGCGTGTGTGCATGGGGCGGATTTCAGGCAAGGCCGCGATTGTCTGGGCGGAGACGCCGTTCGCACTCAGTGAGAATCCTCATTCGGCGCTGAAAACCACGCGGGTGTGCAACAAGCTGTTTCTAACACCCCCTTCCATGCCAAAAATCGAGGACGCGCATGACGTCAAGCCTGGAAACCCTGAAGATCGACCGCAGCACGGCGCGTCCCGCGCGGCGGCGTCGGCGTTGGGTGGTGGCGTTGCTGGCGGGCCTGGCCGCGGCGGCCGCGCTGGCCTGGGCACTGGTTCCGCGCCACCTTGACGTGCAGGCCACCAGCGTGGTCAGCATCCAGCCTTCAGCCCAATTCGCGCTGCTCACGGCGTCGGGCTACGTCGTGGCGCAGCGCCGCGCCGCCGTGGCCAGCAAGGCCACCGGGCGGTTGGTGGAACTGAAGGTGCGCGAAGGCTCGGTGGTGAAACTGGGCGAGGTGATCGCGCGGCTCGACGCGGCCGACGTGCAGGCCGCCATGCGCGCTGCCGCGGCGGGGGTACGCCAGGCCGCGGCCTCGGCCACGCTGGCGCAAGCCGGCATCCGCCAGGCCGAAGCCAGCCAGCGCCAGGCCGCCGCGGCGGTGGCCAACGCGCAGGCCGAATTGCTGCGCACCAAGGGCTTGGCCGCGCAGGCCTTCATCTCACCGCAGGCGGTGGACGCGGCGCAGTGGAAGGTCGAAAACGCCCAGGCCGGCCAGGCCGCGGCGGACGCCATGCTGGCCCAGGCCCAGGCCGCGCACGCCCAGGCCCAGGCCAGCATGGCGCAGGCCCAGGCGCAGGTGGGTGTGCAGCAGGTGAATGAAGACTTCACCTTGATCCGCGCCCCGTTCGACGGCGTGGTGCTGGTGAAGAACGCCAACGTGGGCGACATCATCACGCCGTTTTCAAGCGCCGCGGGCAGCCAGGGCGCGGTGGTCACCATGGCCGACATGAGCACGCTTGAAGTCGAGGCCGATGTGTCCGAGAGCAACGTGGGCAAGCTCAAGGCCGAGTTGCCGGTGGAGATCACGCTCGACGCGTTTCCTGAGATGCGCTGGCGCGGCAACGTCTCGCGCATCGTGCCCACGGTGGACCGCGCCAAGGCCACCGTCATGACCAAGGTGCGCTTCGACAAACTCGACCCGCGCATCCTGCCCGAGATGAGCGCCAAGGTGGTGTTTCTGTCGCAGGCGCCTGCCGCCGGCGAAAGCCAGCCCGTGCTGGCCGTGAACCCCAAGGCGGTGGTGGAGCGTGACGGCCGCAAGGTGGTCTTCCGCATTGAAGGCGAGCTGGCCAAGGCCGTGCCGGTGACCCCGGGCCGCACGCTGGGTGAGGTGGTGGAGCTCACCGGCGCGGCGTTCAAGTCGGGCGACAAGCTGGTGCTGGTGCCGCCGCCCAAGCTGGTGGATGGCGCCAAAGTCAACGTCGTTGCCAAGTGAGGCCACGGCGATGACACAGCCGTTGATCCGCATCCGCGGCCTGGCCAAGGCCTACCGGCGCGGCGGCCAGTGGCTGCCGGTGCTGAATGACATCAACCTCGACGTGGGCCGCGGCGAATTCGTCGCCCTGATGGGGCCCAGCGGCTCGGGCAAGAGCACGCTGCTGAACCTGATCGCCGGCATCGACCAGCCCAACGAAGGCACGATCGAAGTCGACGGCGTGGACATCGCGACCCTGAGCGAAGGCGAGCTGGCTGATTGGCGCGCCGCCACGGTGGGCTTCATCTTCCAGTTCTACAACCTGCTGCCGGTGTTGAGCGCGTTCGAAAACGTCGAGCTGCCCTTGCTGTTAACCGGCCTGTCCAGCCGGCAGCGCAAGGAGCGGGTGGCCACGGTGCTTGAACTGGTGGGCTTAAGCGACCGCGCCGAGCATCTGCCCAATGAACTGTCAGGCGGCCAGCAGCAGCGCGTGGCCATCGCGCGCGCTGGTGAGTGACCCGCTGCTGATCGTGGCCGACGAGCCCACGGGCGATCTCGATCGCACCACCGGCGGCGAGGTGTTGGCGCTGCTGGAACAACTGGTGCGCGAACTCGGCAAGACCATCGTCATGGTCACCCACGACCCCAAGGCCGCGGCCAGCGCACAGCGCCTGGTGCACCTGGAAAAGGGCGTGTTGGTGGATGAACTTGAGGCCTGACCTGGCCGCGACGCCATGTTCCTGCTCAAGCTGCTGTTAAGGAACGCCTTTCGCCACAAGCTGCGCACCAGCTTGACGATGGTGGGCCTGGTGGTCGCCGTGTGCGCCTTCGGCTTGCTGCGCACCATCGTCGGCGCCTGGTACGCCGGCGTCGAGGCCAGCTCGAGCACGCGCCTGATCACGCGCAGCGCCACCTCGCTGACCTTCCCGCTGCCCATGAGCTATGCCCAGCGCATTCGCGGCATGCCCGGTGTGAATGCCGTGTCGTGGGCCAACTGGTTTGGCGGCGTGTACATCACCGAGCGCAATTTCTTCCCGCAGTTTGCGGTGGACCCGCCCACCTACCTGGCGCTGTACCCCGAATACGTGCTCAGCGACGATGAAAGGATCGCGTTCCTGCGCGACCGGCGTGGCGCCATCGTGGGGCGCAAGCTGGCCAACCAGTTCGGCTGGAAGCTGGGCGACCAGATCCCCCTGCGCGGCACCATCTACCCCGGCACCTGGACCTTCACGCTGCGCGGCATCTGGGACGGCATCGACGCCAAGACCGATGAAAGCCAGCTGCTGTTTCACTGGGCCTACATCAACGAGACGCTGCGCAAGCAATACGGCAACCGCGCCGACTTCGTGGGCGTGTACATCGTGGGCATCAACGAGCCGCAGAACGCGGCCCTGATCTCGCAGCAGTTGGATGCCCAGTTCCGCAACTCGCTGGCCGAAACGCTGACCGAAACTGAAAAAGCTTTCCAGCTCAGTTTCGTGTCGATGAGCGAGGCCATCCTGGTGGCGGTGCAGGCGGTGAGCGTGATCATCATCCTGATCATCATGGCGGTGATGGCCAACACCATGAGCATGACGGCGCGCGAGCGCCTGGCCGAATACGCCACCTTGAAGGCCCTGGGCTTCCCACCCGGCTTCGTGGTGCGCCTGCTGTTCGGCGAAAGCCTGTTGATCGCACTGTTAGGCGGGCTGGCCGGGCTGCTGCTCACCCTGCCGCTGGCCGCCGTGTTTGCCAAGGCGGTGGGCACGCTGTTCCCGGTGTTCCAGGTCTCGCCCCTGACGATGACCTTGCAGGTGCTGGCCGCGTTGGTGGTGGGCGTGGTGGCCGCGGCCTGGCCGGCGTAGAAGATGAGCCGCATCGACATCGTGGCGGGGTTGCGGCATGTGGCTTGAGCAGCGTTGGCCATGAAAGCCATCCCCCTGAGCTACATTGCCCGCAACCTGTGGGGTCGGCGCGTCACCAACTTGCTCACGGCCGGCGGCATGGCGCTGGTGGTCTATGTCTTTGCCACGGTGTTGATGATGAGCGAAGGCATTCGCGCCACGCTGGTGGCCACCGGCGGGCCGAACAACGTGATCGTGCTGCGCAAGGGCGCGGGCGCCGAGATCAACAGCGGCATCAGCCGCGAACAGGCGGCCATCGTCGAGTCACTCCCCGGCATGGCCACCAACGCGGCGGGCCAGCGGCTGGTGACCAAGGAGCCGGTGGTGCTGAACAACCTGCCCAAGCGCGGCAGCGGCAAGCCCAGCAACGTCACCGTGCGCGGCACGTCCGAGCTGGCATTACAGCTGCGTCCACAGGTCAAGTTGATCGAAGGCCGCATGTTCCGCCCGGGCAGCAGCGAGATCGTGGCCGGCGCGGCGGTGGCCTCGGGCTTTGCCGGTGCCGGCCTGGGCGAAAGCCTGCGCTTTGCCGGGCGCGAGTGGCAGGTGGTGGGCGTGTTCGATGCCGGCGGCAGCGGTTTCGACTCCGAACTCTGGGGCGACAGCGAACAGATGATGCAGGCCTTTCGGCGTGGCGCTTATTCGAGCGTGATCTTTGCGCTGAGCGACGCGCAAGGCTTCGACCAGGCGCGCGCCGCGCTCGAAGCCGACCCGCGCCTCACGCTCGAAGCCAAGCCCGAGATCGCGTTCTATGCCGAGCAAAGCGAAGCGCTGGCCACCTTCATCAGCATCCTGGGCTTGTCGCTGTCGATCATCTTCAGCATCGGCGCCGTGGTCGGCGCCATGATCACCATGTTCGCCGCCGTCGCCTCGCGCGTGGGCGAGATCGGCACGTTGCGCGCGCTGGGTTTTCGCCGCGGCGCGGTGTTGGGGGCGTTCCTGTTGGAAGCGCTGTTATTGGCCCTGGTGGGCGGCGCCATCGGCCTGGCCGCTGCCAGCTTGATGCAGACGGTGAACCTGTCCACCACCAACTTCACCACCTTTTCCGAGATCGCCTTTCGCTTCAAGCTCACGCCGGCCATCGCGCTGCAAACGCTGGTCTTTGCACTGGCCATGGGCGTGGTGGGTGGCTTCGTGCCGGCCTGGCGGGCGGCGCGGCTGAAGATCGTGGATTGCTTGCGGGCGGCTTGAGCCGGCGCGAAGGGGCCTCTGATCGCCCTCGGATTAACATTGCATTTATGGAATTGTGATCCATAATTACGCGGATGTTTTACCGCACGTTGCTCGCCGCCGTGAACACCGAACTGGCCCATGCGCCAGCGGTAGCGCTGCTGGGTGCGCGCCAGGTGGGCAAGACCACCCTGGCATTGGCAGTGGGCGAGTCGCGGCCTTCGGTGTACCTGGACTTGCAGTCGCCGGCCGACCGCGCCAGGCTCGCCGAGCCCGAGTTGTTCCTGGCTGACCAAGCCGGCAAGCTGGTGATCCTGGACGAAATCCACCACGCACCGGGCCTGTTCCCGGTGCTGCGCGGCCTCATCGACCGCCAGCGCCGGGCCAAGCGCAACGCGGGGCACTACCTGCTGCTGGGTTCGGCCTCGCCCAGCCTGCTGCGCCAGTCGGGCGAGACCTTGGCCGGGCGCATCGCCTACCTTGAACTCACGCCGCTGGAATTGAGCGAAATTGAAGGTACGCCGCAGGACACGTTGTGGCTGCGTGGCGGCTTTCCAAACAGCTTGTTGCAGCCGACTGAAGCGCGCAGCCTGCGCTGGCGCCAGGACTTAATCCGCACCTACCTGGAACGCGATGTGCCACAACTCGGCCCGCGCATTGCCGCCGAAACCCTGCGCCGCTTCTGGACCATGCTGGCCCACCACCAAGGCAGCATGCTCAACGCTGCGGCACTGGCGCGCAGCCTGGGTATTGATGGCAAGACCGTGGCGGCGTACCTCGACCTGATGGTCGACCTGCTGCTGGTGCGCCGCCTGCCGCCCTGGCACGCCAACCTGGGCAAGCGGCTGGTCAAGTCACCCAAGGTTTACGTGCGCGACAGCGGCCTGCTGCATGCCCTGCTGGGGCTGGCTGACAAGCCCGCACTGCTGGGCCACCCCATCGTGGGTGCGAGCTGGGAGTGCTTTGTGATCGAGCAGTTGCTCAATGCCGCGTCGCAGGCTGGGCGCAGCGTGGAGCCGGCCTTCTACCGCTCGGCCGCCGGCGCCGAGATCGACCTGCTGCTGCGCTTTGGCGATGCGCCGCCCTGGGCCATCGAAATCAAGCGCAGCCTGGCGCCCAAACTCGAACGCGGCTTTCATTCGGCGTGTGATGACGTTCAACCGGCACGCCGCTTCGTGGTCTACCCGGGCACGCAGCGCTATCGCATCAGCGAGGGCGTTGAGGCGCTGCCTTTGGCCGAGCTGCAGGCCATGGTGCAGGCTGAATAACCGCGGTGCTGAACCTGAAGTACGCTGGATTGGCCTGTCACACAGGCGGCTGCACCACATAAGCATCGCCGCATACTCGCGCCATGACTGACTTTGTTTTTATCCGCCACGGCGAAACCGACTGGAACCGCCAGCAACGTTTCCAGGGCCAGATCGACGTCCCCTTGAACGCGCTGGGCCGCGAGCAGGCCGCCCGGCTGGCCCAGCGCATGAGGGCCGAGCGTTTCGATCAATTGATTTGCAGCGACCTGCTGCGCACGCGCGAAACCGCCGCCCCCACGGCCGGCGTGCATGCGGTGGCACCGGTGCTGAATGCCGGTTTGCGCGAACAAGCGTTTGGCGTGCTTGAAGGCTTGGCGGTGCCCAGCATCCAGGCCCAGCACCCCGAGTTGTGGGCGCAATGGCTCAAGCATGACGCCGACTATGGCCTGCCCCAGGGCGGCGAGAGCGTGCGCCGCTTTCATGCCCGCGTGCTGGGCTGCGTGCGCGAACTCGCGCGTGAACATGGCGCGCGCCGGCTGGTGGTGGTCACGCACGGTGGCGTGCTCGACATGCTGTGGCGCACCGCGCACGGCTTCGATCTCTCGGGCCCACGCGACTGCGTCATTCCCAACACGGGCATCAACACCCTGCGTTGGCAACGTGGCACGCTCGACATCGTGCAGTGGGCCGACGCCGCCCACCTCGACGGCCTGCCCGAGCAGCCGCCCACCGCGCCGGCTCATGCCACGCTGCAAGCCACGGCCGCGGCCTGAAGCCGGCCGCGGTTGCCGCAGGCTTCAGCGCACGGTGTAGCCCCGCCCGTCCAGGCAGGCCGCCACGGCGCGCTGGAAGACATCAGCTTCAGCCAAAGCGAGCGGCTGGGTGGTGGCCCAGCGGTTGCAGTCTTGCCGGTCCGCTTCAAGCTGGGCCGGGCTCTGGCCGTTGCGCGGGTAGATGATGGGGTCGGGCAGGCCGCGTGGCGGCGGTGCTGGCGGCACCGGTTGTGCGCTGTCAACGCCCGGCGGCTGGTTGACCACCGCATAGCCCTGCGGCGCCGGGGCGTAGTACGCGCCGTTGGCGTAGTAATACGGCGCGCCACCCAGCCACAGCGACACATGGGCCGACGGCAGGAACGGCAGCACGATGCCGATGGGCGGCAGTACCACCATGAAACGCCCGCCATGCGGGCGCCACCACACGCCGCTGTGGAAGTGGTAGTGGCCGCCGCCGTGGCCGATGCGCAGCGCGCCGCCTGGCAGCCCGGGGGCTATGTGGCCGCGCGCCGGGTAGTAGTGGTCATGGCGATGGCGTGCGTCGTGATGCAACGGCGCGCCGCGCGGGGCGCTGTTGCCGCGCTCAGCGCGCAGGGCGTGGCCGCCGCGATCTCCGCGATCTCCGCGGTCTCCGCGCTCGCCACGGTGTCCGCGATCACCGTGATCACCCCGGCCGCCGCGGTCGGCCTGGCCGCCACCGTGGCGTTCCTGCGCCGCCGCTGGCACGCTGTTGAAGGCTGCCGCCAGGGCCAGGGCGGTCACGGCAAGTGCGGTGGTGTGCTTCATGATCGGTATGCTCCTGCTGCGCATTGGCCCATGCCGCCATGGCGGCGGTCTTGCAGCAACGCAAAGAAGCGTGTCCATGCCGACACGGACCCGCCCCTTCGGCCGTGAGCACCGCCCCGCGCCGGGCAACCTACCAGCTCAAAGCGCCCAGGTCGTTGACGAACAGCGGCACGTCTTTCCACAGCCCCTTGAGCTTGCTGTTGGCCACCGTGATCCAGGTCGGTTGGTACAGGTAGGCCAACACGGCTTCGTCAGCCACCAGGCGCTGCAAGTCGCCCATCAGCTTGTTGCGGTCTTCCTGCTTGGGCGTGGCCTGAACCTTGGCCCACATCTCGTTGAACTTGGCCGACTCGTAGCCCCAGTAATAGCCCGGCCGCGCGAAGTTGCCGAAATCCAGCGGCTCGACATGCGAGATCACCGTCAGGTCATAGGCCTTCTGGCCGTACACGCCCGACAGCCACTGCGCCCATTCCACGTTCTCGATCTTGGCAATGATGCCCACCTTGGCCAACTGCGCCGCGATCACCTCGCCGCCCTGGCGCGCATAGGGCGTGGGCGGCAGCTTCATCACCAGTTCCAGCGGCAGTTGCACGCCGGCCTGGTGCAGCAAGGCACGCGCGCGCGCCTGGTCGAAGCTGTTGACCGAGGTCAGGTCGACGAAGCCCGGCGCGCCGGGCGTGAGGTAGCTGCCGATGGGCACGCCAAAGCCGTCGGCCGCGCCTTCAACCACCGCCTTGCGGTCAATCGCCGAGGCGATGGCGCTGCGCACGCGCACATCATCGAGCGGCTTGCGCTTGTTGTTGATCGCCACCACCGTCTTGGCGCGCGAGCCGCCGATCAGCACCTGGAAGCGCTTGTCGCGCTTGAACTGTTCCAGGCTGCGCGCCGCGGCCACGCGCGGGAAGACATCGACATCGCCAGAGAGCAGCGCCGCCACCTGCGCCGAAGCGTCGCTGATGAAGCGAATGGTGGCGCGCTTCATCTTCACGCCGGCCACGTTGCGGTGGCCGTCCCAGCGCGCCAGGTTGATGGCCGAGCCGCGCGCCCAGCTTTCGAGCTTGAACGGGCCGGTGCCCACGGGCTGGGTGTTGTTGGCCGCGGCGCTCTTGGGCTCGACGATGATGGCCGTGGCCTGGCCCAACTGGAACAGCAAATCAGGGTTGGCGTTCTTCAGCGTAAGCACCACGGTGCGTGCATCGGGCGCCTGCACCGATTCGAAATTGGCAAACACCGCCTTGTCCTTGTTCACGCTCGTGGCGGCCGTGGCGCGCTCGAAGCTGAACTTCACCGCCGCGGCGTCGCAGGCTTCGCCGTTGCTGAACTTCAGGCCAGGGCGCAGCTTGAAGGTGTAGGTCTTGACGTCGGGCGACACCGCCCAGCTTTCGGCCAGCAGCGGGGTGATGCTGCCATCGCCATTGATCTTGGTCAGCGTTTCGAAGATGTTGTACAGCACCACCTCGGCAATGGCGCTGGCCGCGCCGGCCGTGGGGTCCAGGCCGGGGGGTTCGAGCGTCATGGCCAGCACCACGGCGTCTTTGCGCACCTGGGCCTGGGCCACGGGGCTGATGCTGGCTAACGTCAGCACGGTCAGCGCGGCCAGCACGGCCAGCGCCTGCGCGGCCAGGGTGCGGCGGCTCATGAATACGGGTTCGGTGGTCAAGGCGGGCTCCTTCGATGAAGGGGCCCATCTTACGGATGGAATTGAAACACCCCTACGCGCTTTGCGCGCCTTCCGGCTGGCAGGTCACAAGGCCTTCGCAGGCGAGAAACAGTCCGAAGGGACTGATTCTCGTCCGGGCTCAGCGCCCTCAGGGGGGCGAGCCCGTACCGAGCCAGCGCCTGCGCTGCGCAGCAGCTCGGGTAGTCAGAACGGAATGTCGTCGTCCATGTCTTCAAACCCGGTGCCCGTCTTGGCCGCCGGCTTGCTGGGCGCAGGGCGCGGCGCCGGGGCACTGGCCTCGCGCCGCGCCGGGGCTTGGCCGGAGCCGGCGTCGTCAACAGCGCCGCCGCCGCCATCCTTGCTGCCGAGCATGGTCATTTCATTGGCCACGATCTCGGTGGTGTAGCGGTCCAGGCCTTCCTTGTCTTGCCACTTGCGCGTCTTCAAGCGGCCTTCAACGTAGATCGACTTGCCTTTCTTCAAATATTCGCCCGCGATCTCGGCCAGGCGGTCGAAGAAGACCACGCGGTGCCATTCGGTTTCTTCCTGGCGCTCGCCGCTTTCCTTGTTCTTCCACTGCCGGCTGGTGGCCAGGGTGACGGTGGCGATGGCCGAGCCGTTGGGCGTGTAGCGCACCTCGGGGTCTTTGCCGAGGTTGCCGATGAGGATGACCTTGTTGACCGACGCCATGCTGATACTCCTGAAAGATGTTGGCAGGAATGATAGCGAGCGGGCCTGCACTGACCATCACCCTGAAGTGGCCCCCCGCGCGGGCGACAACGGCCAGCGCCCGGCCGCGTTAGCCGCCGCTGGTCAAGGCTCGCCGTCCCAGTAGTCCAGATTCGTGGCCTCGCGCGCAATCAGCGCCTTGCGCCCACCACCCGGGAACGCCGCCACCTTGCCTGAATCCGGGTATTCGCAGACCTCGGGCCGCTCTTGCGTGCTCAGCGACAGGTAGCGCAGCGGTGCATCCGACGTGTTGATGATCTGGTGCGGATATTCCGGCCCGGCCGGAATGAAGATCACGTCGCCCGCCACCAGCGGCAGCATCTCGCCGGCCACGCGCAGGTGGCCCGTGCCTTCGAGCACGATGAACATTTCCTCCTGCGCCAGGTGGAAGTGATAGGGGCAGGCGCGCTTGCCCGGCGCCACCGTGTCCACGCCAATGCCCAGCTTGCGCGCGGCGGTGCCGTCGCTCAGGCCGCTGTAGCGCGAGTCGTACAGCGGCTCGCGCTGCAAGTGCTCGCGCAGCGGCGCGTTGAAGTTGCGGATCAGTTTTGCCGCCAGCTCAGTGGCGTTGGTCGTGGCGTTGGTCGTGGCTTGTTCGTTCATGGGCGCCAGCTTAGGCGCGCGGCCTGACGGCGACAATCCAGGCAGATGCTGACCTCCACCGCCGCCCTCGCCGCCACCGACCCCGGCGCCATCCTGCAACAGGTGTTTGGCTACCCGGTTTTCCGTGGCCACCAGGCCGCGGTGATCCACCACGTGGTGGGCGGCGGCGACGCGCTGGTGCTCATGCCCACGGGCGGCGGCAAGAGCCTGTGCTACCAGGTGCCCGCCATTGCCCGCCACCGCGCCGGGCGCGGCGTGGCGATCGTGGTCAGCCCGCTGATTGCGCTGATGCACGACCAGGTCGGCGCGCTCGAAGAAGCCGGCGTGCACGCCGCGTTTTTGAACTCCACGCTCGACGACAGCCAAGCGCGGCAAGTCGAACGCGAGATGATGGCCGGCGCGCTGGTGTTGTTGTACGCCGCGCCCGAACGCATCCTCACGCCGCGCTTCCTGGGCATGCTGGAAAGCCTGCACGAGCGCGGGCTGCTCAGCCTGATCGCCATCGACGAAGCGCATTGCGTCAGCCAGTGGGGGCACGACTTCCGCGAGGAATACCTGGGCCTGTCGACCCTGCACGAGCGCTTTCCCGCCGTGCCGCGCATCGCGCTCACGGCCACCGCCGACGACCACACCCGCGCCGACATCATCGAACGCCTGGCGCTGGGCAACGCGCAGCGCTTCGTCAGCAGTTTCGATCGCCCCAACATCCGCTACACCATCGTTGAAAAAGACGGCGGGCGCGAGCAGTTGCTGCGCTTCCTGCGCGACGAGCACGAGGGCGACGCCGGCATCGTCTACTGCCAAAGCCGCAAGAAGGTGGAAGACACGGCGACGTTCCTTCAAGCGCAGGGCCTTGACGCCTTGCCGTACCACGCCGGGCTAACGCCCGAGATGAGGCGGCGCCACCAAGACCGCTTCTTGCGCGAAGACGCGGTGGTGATGGTGGCCACCATTGCCTTCGGCATGGGCATCGACAAGCCCGATGTTCGCTTCGTGGCGCACCTCGATTTGCCCAAGAACATCGAGGGCTACTACCAGGAAACCGGCCGCGCCGGGCGCGATGGCCTGAGTGCTGATGCCTGGATGGCGTACGGCCTGTCAGACGTGGTGAACCAGCGCCGCATGATCGACGACGGCGATGCGGGCGAAGACTTCAAACGCCTGCAACGCGGCAAGCTCGAAGCCTTGCTCGCCCTGGCCGAAGCGCATGGCTGCCGGCGGGTGCGGTTGCTCGAATACTTTGGTGAAACCAGCGCGCCTTGCGGCAACTGCGACAACTGTCTGAATGCGCCCGCAACGTGGGACGCCACCGACGCCGCGCGCAAGGCGCTGAGCTGCATTTACCGCTTCCGCCAGCACGGCATGAGCTTCGGTGCCGGCCACTTGATTGACGTGTTAAGGGGCAAGGCCACCGACAAGGTCGCCCAGCATGGCCACGCCAGGCTGTCCACCTATGGCATTGGTGCCGATGTGAGTGAATCGCAATGGCGCGGTGTGCTGCGCCAGTTGATCGCCCTGGGCCACATCAGCACCCAGGGGGAATACAACACGCTTGAACTGAGCGACAGCGCACGCGGCGTGCTGCGCGGTGAAGAGCAGGTCTGGCTGCGCGTGGCCGTTGATTCGCCGCGCAAAGCCAAGGTGGCGCGGCGCACGCCGCGCGGCGGAGCCAAGCCGCCGCCGCTGCCGCTGGATGACGACAGCCTGCAACGCTTTGCCGCCCTGAAAGCCTGGCGCGGTGAAGTTGCACGCGAACACAACCTGCCGGCCTACGTGGTGTTCCACGACGCCACCCTGGCCGAAATGGCGCGCCAGTGCCCAAGCTCGCTTGATGAACTGGCCGGCATCAGCGGCGTGGGGGCGAAGAAGCTGGAAGCGTATGGGCGCGAGATATTGCGCGTGCTGGGTTCCGCTTGAGCCTCTTGTTCTCTTGTTCGAGCTATCCCCTGCACCCGGAAATCAAAGCATCATCTTGGCCCTTCACCCTTGCTACCGAAGTCACCCTGTCAGGTGCTGAAACACGCCCACCGCTGGTTCCCGGCCGACGAGGCGCTGCGCGCAAGTGCCTGCGAACGCCTGCCGCTGGCCACCGGCGCGGGCGGGCAATACAAACCAGTGGAAGCAACATGATCACGCGATTCACCATTGAGAATTTCAAGCGGCTGGCCATGGCAAAACTTGATCTTGGCACCGCCGCGGTCTTCATCGGACCAAACAACTCCGGCAAGACGACTGCGCTGCAAGCGATGGCGCTGTGGGATGTCGGCTTGAGGCGCTGGACTGAAAAGCGAGATCGCAGTTCTCCGGCCGAACGCACGGGCGTGACGATCAATCGCAAGGACCTTTACGCGATTCCTGCGCCCAGCGCCAAACTGCTGTGGAAAGATTTGCACACCCAAGACAGCCTGCGCCAAGACGGCAAACCGAAGACCGAAAAGGTTTACATCACGCTCACTGCGGAAGGCGTTCATGAAGGGCACCCCTGGAAGTGCAGCTTCGAGTACTACTACGCGAACGAAGAGTCGTTCTACTGCCGGCTGAAGGAAGGCGAGGATGGCAAGGTGCCTGTTGGCGCGCGTAAACACACCGTGGTGTTCTTGCCGCCCATGTCCGGTTTGGCGGAGCGTGAGTATCGCAAGGAGCAAGGTGAAATCAATGTGCTCATTGGTGAAGGCCAGACCGCCCAGGTACTGCGCAACCTCTGTTGGCGGCTGTTCAACTTGGAAAACAAGGCGCCTTGGCAACAGCTTTGCCTGCATATTGAAAAGCTCTTCGCAATGCGTCTTAGCGAACCGCAATACGTGAAGGAGCGCAGCGAGCTGTTGCTGACCTATCGCGAGCGCACTGATGTTGAACTTGACTTATCTGCTGCCGGGCGGGGTTGCCAACAAGTGCTGCTGTTGCTCTCTTTCATGTTGGCCAACCCGGATTCCGTGCTGCTGCTCGACGAACCCGACGCCCACCTCGAAATTCTTCGCCAACGCGATGTCTATAACCTGTTGACTCAAGTTGCCGAGGCCAATAACTCGCAGATCGTGGCCGCGAGCCACTCGGAAGTGGTGCTGCAAGAGGCCGCCGAGCGCGATGTGGTGATGGCCTTTGTGGGCAAACCTCATCGCATCGACACGCGCTCACGCAGCAGCCAGGTGAAGAAGGCGCTGGAAAGCATTCGCATGGCCGATTACTACCTGGCCGAGCAAAAGGGTTGGATGCTGTATCTGGAAGGCGCCACCGACCTGTCCATACTTCGTCGCCTTGCGCTGCGCCTGGATCACCCAGCGAAGACCTACCTTGAAGGCTCGGTACCCGCTGTCTATCTGGGCTCGAACAAGCCGCAAGAGGCGCGGGATCACTTTCATGGTTTGCGCGAGGCCAAAGCTGATTTGGTGGGCTTGGCAATCTTCGACAGACTGGAACGCGAGCTGCACACCGGCTCACAGTTGACTGAGCGCATGTGGTCGAGGCGGGAGATTGAAAACTACCTCGTCACACCTGAAAGCCTGAAGCGCTTCGTGCTACTTGATCTTCAAACTGACGACCTCTTTACCAAGCCCGAGAAGGAGCGGCGGCTTGAGGCCCTTGCGGCATGCGTTGCTGAACTGGAGGCGGCCCTCAAAGTGGCAAGGCGCCCGCAACCTTGGGGCCCGGATGTCAAGGTGACTGATGACTTCCTCGACCCGCTGTTTGAAAACTACTTCCAGCGTTTGGGCACGCCCCAGCAGATCTACAAGCGCGATTACCACGGCCTTGCCGACGCCATGCCGGTGGATGCCATTGATGCCGAAGTGGCGCGCATGCTGGACGATGTGTTCACAGTTGCCAGCCAGGCCCGCCCCGCTGCCTGATGCCCACGCGCTGCGCTCGGCATTCGCCCAAAGTGTCACGCAGGCGGTAAGGGTGATTGACATCTATGGCAACACACGACGCCGCCAGCGCCTATGACAGTGGGTTAGCGTATCGCCACGACGTTCAACCCTTTTCCGGCCCGTCGCACGTGCAAGCTCCCATGGATGCCACCTTGAGCGCCGACGAAGACGACGCCCTGATGCTCGCCTTCGCGCGCGGCGACGCCCAGGCCTTCGAGCGCCTGTACGCCCGCCACGAAGCCGCGCTGTACCGCTTTGTGCGCCGCCTGCTCGGCCCGGCGCTGGCCGCGCAGGCCGATGAAGCGTTTCAAGACACCTGGCTGCGCGTGGTGTCGCAGCGCGCGCAGTACCTGCCTGGCCAGGCGCAGGCCGCACTTCAGGGCTCGCCGCAAGCCGCTTTTCGCACCTGGCTGTTCACCCTGGCCCACCACCGCTGCATCGACTTGTTAAGGCGCAGCGGCCGCGAAGTGGCCTTGCCGGATGACGACGGTGATGAGCCGTTCCAGCCGCACGGCGAGCCCTGGCTCGACTGGCCTGCCGCCGGCCAGGCGCCGCATGACGACGCCTTGTTTTGGCGCCGCGCGGGGGAGCGGCTGCTGGCTTGTCTGGAACGTTTGCCGCCGGGGCAAAGGGCGGTGTTCCTGCTGCACCATGAAGAAGGCCTGGGCCTGGACGAGCTGGCCGCGGCGCTGGCGCTGAATTTCGAAGCCGCCAAGAGCCGGCTGCGCTATGCCATGAGCAAGCTGCGCACCTGCATGGGGGCCTATTTGCCGGCGGGGGCCGCGCCATGATCGACCACGAACCGCTCGATACGCCAGAGCCGCGCGATTCGCATCTGCAAGCCGCATTGCGTGCAGCGCCCGACCGCGACGCCCGG
>JAYUPO010000014.1:0-2252 GCA_043760085.1 Burkholderiales bacterium | reverse complement strand
GCGCCTGGAGCGCTCCAATCGGCCCACATGTCCGCCACCCCTGAGCCACGCCCCAGCGCTGCGCCGAGCCCGCGCTTGCGCCAGGTGGGCCGCTTCGCCCTGCAGCGCCTGCTGGGCAAAAGCGCGCTCACCACGGCCTGGCTGGTGACCGACACGCGCGACGGTGTCGAGCTGGCCTTGGTGCTGCCGCGCGCGCAACCAAGCAGCCCACGCGCCGAGCAGGCGTGGGACGCGGCCGTGCGGCGCGCCGCGCGGCTGAACCACCCCAATCTGGCGCCGGCGGTGGAAGTCGGCCGCCACGATTGCTGGCCCTACCTGGCTTATGAAATGGGCGACGCGGCGACCCTGCGCGACCACTTGGGTGGCCGGGCTTTGCCGGCGCAGGAAGCCGCCAGCCTGGTCAACCAGGCCTTGCGCGGCCTGGCCTTTGCGCACGAGGCCGGGCTGGCGCACCGCGACATCCAACCCCACATGATGTTGGTGTCCGCGGCCGGTGTGCTGCGCGTCATCGGCCTTGAAGCGGCGGCCCCGATCCAGGCGCATTCACTTGACACCTCGGCGTTGCGCGCCCAGCGCGATGCCGCCCAGGGCGATGTGCTGGCCATGGGGGTGCTGCTGCATCAAACCTTGTCGGGGCAGGTGGTGTTGGACGAGCCCGACGTGGGCCGTGTCATCGCCCGCCTGCCGCCGGCCGGGCGCGACATCGTGCGCCTGCCGTGGGGCACGGCGCAGCCGATACCCGAGCCGCTGCGCGCCATTGCCAACCGCGCCACCGATCGCCAGGAACGCCAGCGCTACCGCAATGCGCGCACGCTCAGCCGCGCGTTGGAAGGCTGGCTCAGCGCAGAAGCTGCCGGCGGCGGTGGCCCGCTGGCCTTGCTGCTGGAGCGCATGGGCAACGTGGGTGTGTTTCCGGCCATGCCGGGTGCGGCCAGCCGCGCGGCCAGGCTGGCCTTGATGGACCGCGAGCGCACCAACGAATTGGCGCAAGTGGTGCTGGAAGACATGGCGCTGACCTTCGAGCTGCTGCGCCATGTGAACAGTGCACAGGTGCGCGGCGCGCAGGTGGCCGGCAACGGCCCGGTGCTGACCATGCGCCGAGCCATTGCCATGCTTGGGCTGGATGGCGTGCGCCGCGCCGCCAACGGCCTGCGCGCCTGGCCCGGGCCCTTGCAGGAAGCCGGCGCGCAAGCGCTGGAGCAACTGATTGCCCGCGTCAAGCATGCCGCGCAACTGGCGCAGGCATTGCGCCCCGCAGGCTACGACGCCGAAGTGGTGAACCTGATCACCGTGCTGCAAAACCTGGGCCGCCTGGTCGTGCACTACCACTTTGCCGACGAAGCCCAGCAGATCAACCGCCTGATGCAGCCCGCCGCCGCGCAGGCCCCCGGCCAACCCGAAGAACCCGGCATGAGCGAGGAGGGCGCATCCTTCGCCGTGCTGGGTGTGGACATTGAAACCATTGGCCTGGCCGTTGCGCGCCAATGGGGGCTGGATGAGAGCGTGCTGCTGATGACCCGCCGCCAGCCCATCAACTCGCCCGTGCGTGCGCCGGAAAGTGACGACGACACCCTGCGTGCGCTGGCCAGTTGCGCCAACGAATGCATCGAGGCGCTGGGCCAACCGGCCGCGCGCATCACACCGGCGCTGGCCCGTGTCGCCCAGCGCCATGGCCGCGGCCTGAAGCTGAGTCTGCGCGACTTGCAGGTGGCGTTGCACCTGGCACCGGCCAAGGCTGAGCGAGGTGTCGGCACCGCTGCCGTCACGGCGTTGGCGCAGCTGTGAGCACTGCCGCTGGCGCTGGTTGGCGCGTGTGCCGACCGCTTGGGGGCTTGGCGCGGCGCGCCGGGACTGGTTGGCCGTCAGGGCTGAAGGAGGTGACGAGCCTGGCCCCGGCACTGGTCGCAACGGTTAGGGCTGCTTGGTTCCCCACCTGACCCGGTTGGCCGCGCTTGCATGCGGGCAGGCCCGTCGGGGCGCATTGTAAGGGCGGGCCGTTTGCCGCCGGCGTTCAGCGCAGTTGCAGCTCGTCGGCCGCGTAGTGCAGGCCCAGCGGGTGCACATGCAAGGCCTTGGCGCCGGCCTTCACCTGCCCGGCGTGCCAGGCCTGCAAGCCCAGGGACTGCGCCGCCTGCACCGTGGCCCGGGCATCAGCGGCGGCCACGAACAGCGCAAAGCCCGCGCCCATGTTCAGCGTGCCATAGGCCTCATGGTCACTCAGGCCGCATTCCTGCTGCATGAAGCGCAGCACC
>JAYUPO010000013.1:0-2254 GCA_043760085.1 Burkholderiales bacterium | reverse complement strand
TGATGCCATTGCCGGCACCGGCGCTGAAGCCGTCGATGCGGATCAGCGGCGAGCCCGCATAGCCGCTCTGCGTGCTGGCGTCGATCGTCACCTGGCCGAAGATCGCCGGCAGCACCGCCGAGGTCAGTGAGATCGTTTGGACACCGGCGCCGCCGATGTTGAAGGTGATGATGTCGGCGCCGGCATTGCCGTTGGCATTGACGATCGCCTGGCGCAGCGAGCCGGCGCCGCTGTCGTTGGTGTTGATGACGGTGTAGGTGGCGAGCACGCCTTGCCACTGCAAGCGCTCGAACATGCTGGGCAACAACTGCGTGTGCAGGGTGCCGGTGGCAAATTCGAGCGTCCAGTTGCCGCCGATGGCGGCCGAGCCTGTCTTGTCGCTGCTCGCCGCCACGTCGGCCGCGGTGAGCTGTGCCAGGTTCAGCAAGAAGGCCTGGCCGGCAACATCGCCCGCCACATCGCAGCCGTACAACAGCAAGTCGCCATCGGCCGTTAACGCCTGGCCCCAGCGGGCAACGGCCTCACTGTTGCGCGCGAGGTGCGCCGCGTCGAGCTGCGTGCTGCCGATCTCGATCAAGCCGGCGCTGCCGTGCGAAATGATGTGGATCGCCGCCAGCTCGCTTTCACCGGCCAGCACGCGGTTGATTTGCGCCACGCCGTCTTCGCTGGCGTTCAGCATGACGATGTCGAACGCGCGCTCGTTGCCGCGCTGGCGCATCAGCTGGTCGAGCAACAGCGCAGCGTCTGGCACGCGGCTGTCGATGAAGACGATCTCGCGCGCCGCGCTTTGCTGCACCACCTGTTGTGGCGCTGCGAGGGTGCTGGCCGTGGCCAAGGGCTCGATCTGCCTGGGCTGCGGTGCCAGGCCGGCGGGCAGGCCCAGCAACTGCGCCGCATCGGCCGAATACAGCACGCGCTGCTCCAGTTCCTGCACCAGCATGCGGGCGCGTTCGGTCAGCCTGGAGCTCATGCGGGTGTGCGCGTGGAGGTGAAGGGGCCGCGGCTCAGCGCCGCGCAGCCAGTGTGGGGTTGAGCTCGTTCAGCATGGCCAGCGCCAGCGCCACATGGCCGCCGGTGCCCGGCATGGGGCGCAGCGCCGGCACGGGGAGGGCTGCGGTGCGGGGCGGGTTTGCCGCCACCCGCGCCGGCTCGCCGCCCAACCCTGCTGCGCGCTCGATGGCGGCCGGCCCCAAGCTGGGCAGCGGCTTGGCAACCACCGTGTGGCCAACCCCCGCACTCATCGGCGCCTTCGGCGCAGCCGGCGTCGTGGGCACCGGCTGCGCCGGATTCGGCGAATTCAGCCCAGCCACCTTGGCCGGCGCAAGGGCAGGTGCTGCCAGCGGCGCCGCGGGCTCGGCCTGGGCGTCGGGCGCGGCCAGCGTTGGAAATTCAGCCTTGCAGCGCAGCCCGGCCGGCAGCGCCAGGTCGGCGTTGGGCAGTTCCAGGTGCACGCGGAAGGTGTTGGATGCCGCGTCCACCACCTTGTCCACCAGCGTCACGCGCGCGCTGCGGGTCTTGGCGCCGGGCAGGTCGGGCAACACGCTGGCCAGGCTGCCAATCTGCATCTGGCCATACAGCGTGATCGGCACGACGAGCTGAACACGCAGCGGGTTGACCTTGGCAATGCGCAACAGCGGTTTGTCATCAACCCGCTCGCCGGCCGAGAGGTAGCGCTCGGCCACCACGCCGTCGATCGGGCTGCGGATGGTGCGTTGCGAAAGCTGCGCCGCGGCCACGTCGCGCTCCTGCTTCGACACGCGGCGCTGTTCGATGGCCTGGCTGAGTTTTTGCTCGGCCAGTTGCGCTTCGGTGCGCGCCTGCTGCAGGGCTTGCTGCGAAATGAAGTTCTGGCCGAACAGTTCTTCGGCGCGCAGCGCACGCTCCTTGTTGAAGGCCGCGCTGGTGGCCGCGCCCTGCACTTCGGCCTCGGCCTCGGCGCGCAGGCTGGCCGCGCCGAACGAGGCCCGTTCCACGTCGGCGCGCAACGTGGCCAGCACCTGGCCGCGGCGCACCGGTGCGCCGCGCTCCACCGCCATGGCCTGGATGACACCAATCACCGGGCTGCCGACATCGACCACCCGCTCCGGCTCGATCAGGCAACCCAGGGCCTGGGCGGCCCAGGCGGGCGGGCCGGCGCAGGCGGCGAGCAGGGCAAGCATCAAGGAAGGCGTGCGCATGGTGGTCACAATTTCGTCACGGTTGAGGTGCTCATTCAGTTGCCAGCGCCACAGAAGGCAAGCTGGCGCGCCAGCCG
>JAYUPO010000012.1:0-5520 GCA_043760085.1 Burkholderiales bacterium | reverse complement strand
AGGTGGTGGGCCTGCTGGGCCCCAACGGCGCGGGCAAGACCACCACCTTCTACATGGTGGTGGGCCTGGTGCGGGCCGATGCCGGGGTGATCGAGATGGACGGCCAGCCGCTGCAGCACCTGCCCATCCACGTGCGCTCGCGCCTGGGGCTGTCGTACCTGCCGCAAGAAGCGTCGATCTTTCGCAAGCTGAATGTGCAAGAGAACATCCGCGCCGTGCTCGAACTGCAACTCGATGCGGATGGCCGCGCCTTCAAGCCCGCGCGCATGCAGGAGTTGCTCGACGGCCTGTTGCACGACCTGAGCATTGAGAAGTTGCGCGACTCGCCGGCCCCGGCGCTTTCAGGCGGCGAGCGCCGGCGCGTGGAGATCGCACGCGCGCTGGCCACGCAGCCGCGTTTCATCTTGCTCGACGAGCCCTTTGCCGGCGTCGACCCGATCGCCGTGCTGGAGATCCAGCGCATCATCAGTTTCCTGCGCGCGCGCGGCATTGGCGTGCTGATCACCGACCACAACGTGCGCGAAACCCTGGGCATCTGTGACCGCGCCTACATCATCAGCGAAGGCTCGGTGCTGGCCGAAGGCACACCCGACGAGATCGTTGCCAATGCGCAGGTGCGCAAGGTCTATCTCGGCGAACATTTCCGCATGTAGGTTCCGGTTAGCCCATGAAGCCGACCCTGCAGGTTCGCCTGTCGCAACACCTGGCGCTGACGCCGCAGTTGCAGCAGTCGATCCGGCTGCTGCAACTGTCCACGCTCGAGCTGCAACAAGAGCTGGAACAGATGCTCGACGCCAACCCCTTTTTGGAGTTGGAGGAAGACGGCGCATTGCCGTTCGAGGCCGCCGCAACGCCCGTGGCCGATGCCCAGCGTGACGAGCCCGACAGTGGTGACAGCGACCCCACCATGCCCGAAGTGCAGGCCGACGACTTCGGCAGCACCGAGCGCGAGGACTGGGAGAACGGCACCGAGGGGGATGACTTCGACGGCATCCGCGAAACCCCCGCCAGCGCCACCGCACCCGCCAGCGACGATGACTTCGAGGCCGAGCGCGGCGAACAGGCCGCGCCCAACCTGGCCGAGCACCTGCGCGAGCAAGCCGCCGGGCTGCGCCTGGAGCGGGCCGATCGCATCGCCCTGGCGGTGTTGATCGAGTCGCTCGACGAGCAAGGCTACCTGCCCGATGCGCTGGAAGAGTTGCTGCCCGCGCTGGCCGCCGTGCTTGGCGACGAGCTGGACGCTGAGGAACAACTCGCCCGCCTGCGCCTGGCGCTGGCCTGGTTGCAGCAGCTCGACCCACCCGGCGTGGGCGCGCGCAACCTGGGCGAATGCCTGAGCCTGCAACTGAAGCGCACGCCGGCCAGCCCGGCGCTTGGCGCGGCGCTGGCGATTTGCGCCGGGCAGCTTGAACTGCTGGCGCGGCGCGACCTGAAGCGCCTGGCCGCGGCCTGCGGCTGCGACGAAGACACCGTGCGCCAGGCCCAGGCGCTGATCCTGGCGTGCGACCCCAAGCCCGGCCGCGCCTTCAGCGCCACCCAGGCCGCGGTGGTGGTGCCCGATGTGGTGGTGCAGCGCGCCGGGCGCGGCTTCAAGGTCAGCCTCAACCCCGACGTGCTGCCCAAGCTGCGCATCAACGACTTGTATGCTCAAGCGCTGCGTGGCCAGCGCGGTGCATCGGGCAGCCCGCTGGGTGCGCAGTTGCAGGAGGCGCGCTGGTTCATGAAGAACATCCAGCAGCGCTTTGACACCATCTTGCGCGTGGCGCGCGCCATCGTCGAACGCCAGAAGGCCTTCTTCACGCACGGCGCCATCGCCATGAAGCCGCTGGTGCTGCGCGAGATTGCCGATGAACTGGGCCTGCATGAATCAACCATCTCGCGCGTCACCACTGCCAAGTACCTGGCCTCGCCGATGGGCACTTATGAGCTGAAGTACTTCTTCGGCTCGTCGCTCAACACCGAAGCCGGCGGCAACGCGTCGAGCACCGCGGTGCGTGCGCTGATCAAACAGCTCGTTGCAGCGGAAGACGCGGTGCAGCCGCTGTCTGACAGCGCTTTAAGCCAGATGCTCGACGAGCAAGGCATCACGGTGGCGCGGCGCACCGTGGCCAAGTACCGCGAGGCGTTGAAGATCGCACCGGCCAACCTGCGCAAGGCGATGTGATGAGCCCCGCCCGGCCGCCCGAAGGGGCTCGCACCGCAGTGCGCAGCACGAAGGTATTCAATGAGCGATGTAGCAACCGTCAAGACCTGGCCCCTGTTCCTGCCCTGCGCCGCCGGCGTGGAGGAGTTCCTGACCGCCGAGGTGCTGCGCTTGCTGCCGCAGGCGCAAGGCCACACCCGGCGCGGCGGTGTCTCGTTGCATGGCGACGCCCATGCCGTGATGGCGCTGAACCTGGGCAGCCGGCTGGCGCAGCGCGTGCTCATCGAGGTGGCGGCGGGCCCCTACCGCAGCGAGCACGATGTGTACGGCCTGGCCCAGCGCGTCGATTGGTCAGGCTGGATCACGCCCAAACATACGCTTGCCGTGGACACCACGGCGCAGCACAGCCCGCTGCGCAGCTTGAACTTCGCCGCGCTGCGCATCAAGGATGCGGTGTGCGATCAGTTGCGTGAAGCCCTCGGCGAGCGGCCCAATGTCGACCCCCACGGCGCCGACCTGAACCTGCTGCTGCACCTCACTGATGCCCAGGCCACGCTGTATGTGGATGCGTCCGGCGAGTCGCTGTTCAAACGCGGCTGGCGCGAAGACAAGGGCGAGGCGCCGCTGAAGGAAACCCTGGCCGCTGCGATGCTCGCCGCCGCCGGCTGGCACGGCACGCCGGCACAGGGCGGCGCGTTGCACGACCCCTGTTGCGGCTCGGGCACCATCGCCATCGAAGCCGCGCAAATCGCCTGCGGCATCGCGCCGGGCCTGAAGCGCCGCTTTGCCTTCGAGCGCCTGCTGCCGTTTGCCGACCCGGCCTCGCGCGCGGCGCTGCAGCGGCTGCGCTCGCAGGCGCAAGCGGCCATTCACGAAAGCCAGGTGCCCATTCACGCCGGCGACATCTCGTTTCGCATGGTTGATTTCGCACGCCGCAACGCCGAGCGCGCCGGCGTGGCGCAAGCCATTGAGTTTCATGGCGGCGATGCGCTGGAACGCGCGCCGCCCGCCTTGCCGCCAGACATGCCCGGCACGCTGATGATCAACCCGCCGTATGGCGAGCGCATCGAGGTGGCGGGTAAGTCACGTGCCGGCGAACACCTGGACGAACAGTTCTTCGAGCGCCTGGCCGCGCACTGGAAGCATGCCTACGCCGCGCACCCCGCGGGCTGGACGGCCCATGTGCTGAGCCCGGACATGAAGCTGCCCGGGCGCATGCGGCTCAAGGCGTCGCGGCGCACGCCGCTGTGGAACGGGCCGATCGAATGCCGGCTGTTCCGCTTCGAACTGGTGGCCGGGTCGAACCGGTAGGAGCGTGGGCCGCAGAAGGCGGCGAAGCGAAACGTGCGAAAACTGAAGTCCGCTTGGTAGCACCGCCTGCGCCCAGGGTGGTTCCCCTGGGCGCAGGCGGTGATGCCGAGCGGTGCCGGTTTCTCGCGCGTTGCAGCCGCCGTCCTTCTGCCGCCCACGCTCCTGGCCCTGGCCTTACTTCTTCATCAACATGCCGAGCAAATCGGTCACGTTGCCCAGGCCACCCGAGGGCACCTGACCCTGCGGGGTGAGCTTGTCCACCACCTGCGGCAGCATGCTGGCCAGTTGGCCAAGCAAATCGCTCTGCGAGGCGCCCGCACCACCTGCATCACCACCCAGCTGATTCAGCATGCCGCCCAGCACATCGGGCGGCAGCGCGTTCTTCAACTGGTCGGGCGAGATCGGCATGTTTTGGCCGGTGCCCACCCAGGAACCCACCACGTCGCCCAGGCCGCTGCGCTGCATCTGCTGCACCAGGCCACCCAAGCCGCCCATCGAAGAGCCGTTGCTCAGCATGCCCACCACAGCGTTGAGCAAATCGGCATTGCCCCCGCTACCCGCGCCCTCGCCACCACTCAACATGCCACCAACGATGTCTAGCAAACCCATGATTCCACTCCTCTAGTGATATGAACCCGCCGCCAGGCTGCTACGCGGGAGCGCGATTCTCTTGGCCGCCTTGTACCCGCGCAAGCCAGATTAACGCGCAGGCCAGCGCCGCCAACGGCAACAACGAGCCATAGTTCATGAATTGCCAGCCCCCGGTGGTGACCAGCGCGCCCGAGCTGAACGACGTGACCGTCATGGTGGCGTAAACGCAGAAATCCATCGCGCCCTGGGCAGTCGTTTTTTCTTCAGGCCGGTAGGTTTGTGTCAGCAGCGTGGTGCCGCCGATGTACAGGAAGTTCCAGCCCACGCCCAGCGCCAACAGCGCGCCCAGAAAGTTCATCACATCGGTGCCGGTCAGCGCAAAGGCCACGCAGCCCAGGTTGAGAGCCAAGCCCGCCGTCATCACCGGCAGCACACCAAATTTCTTGATCAGGTGGCCGGTGAAGAAGCTGGGCACGAACATGCCCAGGACATGCCATTCCAGCACCAGTGCGGTGGCCGCGAAGGGGTGACTGCACTGGGCCATGGCGATCGGCGTGGCGGCCATCAGCAGGTTCATCACACCATAACTCAAGGCTGCAGCCGACACGGCGATGATGAACAGCGGCTGGCGCGCAATCTCACGCAACGGCCGGCTGGCCGCCAGGTTGGCCGCGTTTTGCGCCGCGGTGTTGGCTGGCGCAAAGCGGATGAAACGCATCAACACCAAAGCCAGCGCGGCCACCACCATGAGCGACAGGTAGGCGCCCAGGAACGGCTGGGGCAGCACATCGCGCGTGGCCGCGGCCAGGTTGGGGCCGAACACCGCGCCGATAATGCCGCCGGCCAGCACCCAGGAAATGGCTTTCTCGCGCAAGCTGGCCGGCACCAGCTCCACCGCGGCAAAGCGGTACAGCGCGCCATTGGCGTTGTAGTAGCCCGCCAGCAAGGTGCCCAGCAGCAGCAGGCCGAAGCTGCGCTGCCAGGCCGCCAGCGCGCACAGCCCGGCCGAGAAGATGGCCACGCCCAACCCCTGGCTGAACGTGCGCTGGCGGCCGAACTGGCGCTGGTGCCGTGCCACCAAGGCCGCACTCAGCGCGCCGCCGCCCACGTAGGCGGTGAGCGGCAAGGTGGCCATCCAGGCCGAAGGCGCGAGCTGCAAGCCCACCAGGCCGTTGATGGCGATGAACACCACGTTGTTGATGAGGTACAGGCCCTGGCACAGGGTCAGCAAAAAGAGGTGGCGGTTCATGTGTATTGCAGACCCAGATAAGCCAGCGCGGCCAGCGGTGCCGTCTCGGCGCGCAGCGTGCGCGCGCCCAGGCTGGCGGAGGTGAAGCCGTGGGCTTGCGCCGCCGCCTCTTCAGCCATTGTCAAGCCGCCCTCGGGGCCACTGAGCAACACGACCGGTACGCCGGGCAAAGCCACGTCGCGCAAGGGCCGCGCTGTGGTGGCCAGGCTCAGCAGCAGGCGCTGGG
>JAYUPO010000011.1:0-15766 GCA_043760085.1 Burkholderiales bacterium | reverse complement strand
GCGGTGCGCGCCGGGCGCGCGGCGGCCGCGGCGCTGCTTGAACCTTGGAACGGCAGTTGACCGCTTGCCTCCACTGGCCACATCTGCCTTGCCGGTTCCAGGTTGAATGAACCGTTAACGCCGCCCGTACGGGGCCGCCAGCGGCTCACCCACGAACAAGCTCTGCTGCGGCCACAACACGCTCTTCCAATAGGCCTCGATGGCCGTGCCGCCTTGCAGGTACACCGCCAGCAGGCGCTGCGGGTGCGGAAACTTCTGCACATGGTTGCAGGGCTCGCTCACCGTGCCGTGGCTGGCGGTGGCGCCGGCGCTGAGCCAGTCGAGCACCGTGCTCTGGCCGTCGGGGTCGTCGAGCCGGCCGCCGAACGAGGTGAAGTGGTCGCCCAGGCCACCCGGCAGCCAATCAAGCTGCGCCAGAAAGTCAAGCCGCGGGCTGCCCGCCTGTGCCAGCACCACGCGCTGCTGCGCGGCCAGACCCTCGGCGTTGCTGCGCTTGACCACGGTGCCCGCTGCGGCGATGTCCTGTGCCGGCGGGTACAACCTGGCGCGCACATTGCGCCGCTCGTCGGCGCTGTCCAGCAGAACGGCCTGGGCACTGGGCGCGCCGCGCAGGCCGAGCGTGAAATCGGCCGCCACGCCGCGGTCGATCAACGCCTTGCCTTGCGCCACATCGGCGCCGGCCAGCAACATGCTGATGCGCATGCCGTGCGCGGTGAAGGGCCGGCTGCTGTTGCTTCGCGCATAAGGCGACGCGCGCGAACTGGCGCAAGGGCTGGCGCACAGCTTGGCATCGAACCCCAGCGCCAGTGCGCCGGTGATCGAGTTGCAAGCCACCGCGTACGGCCGTGTCCAGGCCAGGGCCAGGGCCTGGGTGCCGGGGCCGAAGCGGCCATCGATGCGCTGGCGCAGCGCGGCGAATTCTTCCGCCGTGAGCTCGCCGCGCAGGGGCAGTTCCACGCGCAGCACCTGCTGCGGGCGCAGCGCGCGCTTGCGGATGTAGTGCTGCCCCACCGCCACCGAGTAAGGGTCGGCGGTGTTGATCACCAAGCCCAGGTCTTGCGCGCGCAGGCGCGGCGCCGTGCCCGGCACGATGCGCGCCGCCTGGTGGCCCTGGCGCGCATCGGGCGCTGCACCCGTTCCGGGCGCCGCCGCCGCGCCGCAGTTGCCCACGGCCGCTGCAATGGCCACACCCCACCCCGCACACTTTCGCCATGCAATCATAGATTTCGTGATACAAAATGACAATCCAGCCATTGTCGCCATCAAAGCCCGCATGAAGAAGAAGGAAGAAGCCCAGCCCAGCATCCAAGTCCTTGCGCGCAGCTTTGCCTTGCTCGATCTGCTGGCTGCGCACCAGGATCCGGTTTCGCTGAAGGAAATCAGCACCCGCACCGGCCTGCACCCGTCAACGGCGCACCGCATCCTGAACGACCTGACCATCGGCCGCTTTGTCGAACGCCCCCAGGCGGGTGCCTATCGGCTGGGCATGCGGCTGCTGGAGCTTGGCAACCTGGTCAAAGGCCGGCTCGACGTGCGCGAGGCCGCCTTGGCGCCACTGCGCGAATTGCACAAGTTCACCAGCCAGGCCGTGAACCTGTCGGTGCGGCAGGGTGATGAGATCGTCTACATTGAGCGCGCGTTCAGCGAGCGCTCGGGCATGCAGGTGGTGCGCGCGGTGGGCGGGCGCGCGCCGATGCACCTCACGTCGGTGGGCAAGTTGTTCCTGGCCGCTGACGATGCAACCCGGGTGCGCGCCTATGCCACCCGCACCGGGCTGGCCGGCAACACGCGCAACAGCATCACGCAACTGCCCGCCCTGGAACGCGAGCTGAACAACGTGCGCAAACTGGGCCTGGCGCGCGACAACGAAGAGCTTGAACTCGGCGTTCGCTGCATGGCCGCCGGCATCCATGACGACCAGGGCCGTCTGGTGGCGGGCCTGTCGATTTCAGCGCCGGCCGACCGGCTGGAGGAAAGCTGGATCGGCCGTTTGCGCGAAACCGCGACGCAGATCTCGCAGGCCTTGGGCTTCAGGCCGGCCGCGGCTGCGGTGGCCTGAACGGCGCGTCACGGGCTGATGCGCGCGGCGCCGGCCGGTATGGCGGCCAGGCCAGGCTGCAGGGCCAGCCACTGGCGAATACGTTCGGCGTCGCCCAGCCGGGAGTATTTGCCCGCTGAATCGAGGAACACCATGATCAACTTGCGCCCGGCGAACTCAGCCTGCATCACCAGGCAGCGGCCGGCTTCCGAGATGTAGCCGGTCTTTTGCAGGCCGATTTCCCAGCTCGGGTTGCTGATCAACCGGTTGGTGTTGCGAAAGTGCATGGTGCGGCTGCCTACCGACACCATCGCCTCGGGCGAGGTGGAGAGTTCGCGGATCAGTTGGTGGCGATGCGCTGCACCCACCAACACCGCCAGGTCATCGGCATTGGACTGGTTCTGGCTCGACAAGCCCGTGGGCTCGACATAGCGCGTGCCTGGCATGCCCAGCGCCTGCGCCTTGGCGTTCATGGCCTGGACGAACGCCGGCAAGCCGCCCGGGTGATGACGGCCCAGTGCATTGGCCGCGCGGTTCTCGGACGACATCAGCGCCAGGTGCAGCATCTCACCGCGCGTGAGTTCAGTGCCCACGCGCAGCCGCGAAGGGCTGCCCTTTTCGGTGTCAACGTCGTCTTGTGTGATGGCGATGGGTTCGTCAAGCGGCCGGCCCGATTCCACCACCACCAGCGCGGTCATCAGCTTGGTCAGCGAAGCTATGGGCAGCACAGCCTTGGAATTCTTGGCCACCAGCACCTGGTTCGTGTCCTGGTCCAGCACCAGCGCCACACTGGACTTCAACTCCAATGGGTCGGGCACTTGCCCCAGCCCGATGCTGTGACCCATCGACATGCGCACCGGCTCAACCACCACCGGCGCAGCGCGGACATAACGGGTGCGTGCATTGGCCCTGGCCGTGCGCACCGAACGGATGGCCTTGACGGCCTTTGCCGCTGGCTTGGCGGTCTGCTTGAGCGCCGGCTTGGCGGGGCGCGACTGGCGGGCTTCTGCCAGCGGGGTGGCCAGGGCAACTACCAGGGCCAAAGCACAAGCCAGCCCGGTCTTGAACCTCATTGCGGCAACCCAATCTGGCAAGGCAATCCCCTGTTCAACAGTCGGCGCCGCAGTGTAGCTTGACCAGAAAAAGAATAGCTACTTCAAAAACTTACGGGCGTTTCTTGATGTAACTAATATGTAACGCAAACGGTTGTCAGGGTCGCCGGATAAGGGCCGCTTTCACACACTTTTTTGTCCCCCCCCTTTGCTCCGATTCACAAGTGCTCGAACAAGCCACTTTGATGCGTTTCGGGTCACAGGAACCTCAGCCTTGCGCCGCCACCCGCTTCACCGCACTGTGCAGCTTGTTCAGGGCCGACAAACAGGCCTTGGCCGTAGCCACGATGATGTCGGGGCGGCCCCCACACCGTTGACCACCCGCCCGCCGCGCTGCAAGCGCACCGTCACCTCGCCTTGCGACTCGGTGCTGCCCGAGGTTATGGGCCCGAGGTGAAGGCATTGACCGAATACAGCTGCAACTCGACGCCGCTGTTCACCCAGGATGGGCGGGTGATCAGGCCGGCAACGCTTGCGCATGCAAAGGCACTTGCGCGCGTTGCAGGCCGGACAACACGGCTTGCAGCGAGGCGGTGACGATGTTGGCGTCGATGCCCACGCCAAACAGCGTGCGGCCATCGGCCAGGCGCAGCTCAAGGTAGGCGGCCGCACGCGCCTGCGCGCCCGAGCCGATGGCGTGTTCGTGGTAGTCGAGCACACGCACCACGGCGCCGCAGCTCTGGGCCAGCCCGGCCACGAAGGCCGCCACCGGGCCATTGCCGCTGCCGTCGATGTTGAACACCTGGCCGGCACTGTGCACGCGGGCCTGCACCTGCACCTGGCCTTCGCCCAGATCGGTGATGACCGTGTGGCTCACCTGCGCGCGCTGCGCCAGGCCGTACTCGCGCTCGAAAATGGCCCAGATGCTGGCGGCGTTCAGCTCCTGGCCGTCGACATCCATCACGGCCTGCACCACCGCGCTGAACTCGATCTGCAAGCGCCGCGGCAATTCGAGCCCGTATTCGGCTTCCAGCAGATAGCTGATGCCGCCCTTGCCCGACTGGCTGTTGACGCGAATCACCGCGTCGTAGTTGCGGCCCAGGTCTTTCGGGTCGATCGGCAGGTAGGGCATGTCCCAGATGTCGGCCTCGCGCCGCGCCGCAAAGGCTTTCTTGATGGCGTCCTGGTGCGAGCCCGAGAACGAGGTGTAGACCAGGTCGCCCACATAGGGGTGGCGCGGATGAACCGGCAACTGGTTGCAGTGTTCAACGCAGCGGCGCACGTCGTCGATGTCTGAAAAATCCAGGCCCGGCGCCACGCCCTGGGTGTACAGGTTCAGCGCAATGTTCACCACATCGACATTGCCGGTGCGCTCACCGTTGCCGAACAGGCAGCCCTCGATGCGCTCGGCCCCGGCCATCAACGCGAACTCGGCTGCCGCGGTGCCCGTGCCGCGGTCGTTGTGCGGGTGCGCCGACAGCACGATGCTGTCGCGCCGCGCCAGGTGGCGGTGCATCCACTCCATCATGTCGGCAAAGATGTTGGGCGTGGAATGCTCCACCGTGGAAGGCAGGTTGATGATGCATTTGCGCGCCGGCGTGGGTTGCCACACCTGGGTCACGGCGTCGACCACGCGCTTGCTGAACGCCAGCTCGGTGCCCGAGAACATCTCGGGCGAGTACTGAAAAATCCACCGCGTGCCGGGTTGGGCGGCGGCGCAGTCGGCCACCAGCCTGGCATGCGTGGTGGCCAACTCGACGATGCCGTCTTCGCTCAACCCCAGCACCACGCGGCGCATCACCGGCGCGGTGGCGTTGTAGAGGTGGACGATGGCGCTTGGTGCACCGTGCAAGGCCTCGAAGGTGCGGCGGATGAGCGGCTCGCGTGCCGGCGTGAGCACCTGAATCGTCACGTCATCCGGTATCAAGCGCTGTTCGATGAGCAGGCGAACGAAGTCGAAGTCAGCCTGCGAGGCGGAAGGGAAACCGACTTCGATTTCCTTGAAGCCGATGCGCACCAGCATCTGGAACAGGCGCAGTTTGCGTGCCGGGTCCATGGGTTCAATGAGCGCCTGGTTGCCATCGCGCAGATCGACGCTGCACCAAACGGGCGGGCGGCTCAGCATGGCGTTTGGCCAGTTGCGGTCGGGCAGAGTGACAGGGGCGAACGCACGGTACTTGGTGGTGGGGTCAGGCAACATCGGCATGGCAGGCTCCAAATGGGTAGAAGGTTTTTGCGCACACAGCCTGGAATGCAAACGGCCCGCTGCGTTGCGCTGGCGGGCCGTTGATCGGAACAGAAAAGGCGAATTCGATCAGCGCACCCGCGGGGCTCCCGGTAGGGCTAGCGCTGTGAAACGGCTGATTGAAGGCATGGCGGCAATATATCACGCACACCGAGCAACCCAGGGCCATGCGGGGAAGGGTTTCACGGGTGCAAGTTCTTCTCGTCGGGCTCGTCGGTTGACATGGCGATCACGCTCGTCGGCTTGCCCTTCATGCGCCGCCAGGCATAGACACCATAACCAGACAATGCATAGGCGCAGAAAATCGCGAACAGCACGCGCGGCGGATCCAGGCTGATCAACGCAATGACCAGCATGATGGCCACGATCACCACGAACGGCACCGTGTGGCGCCCGCCCACCGCCTTGAAGCTGTAGAACGGCGCATTGGTCACCATCGACAAGCCGGCATACAGCGTCACGCCGCAAGCCAGCCAGGCCAGCCAATCGATCTTCGAGACCTGCTTGAAGCCGGCGTCGTCCATCACCCACACCAGGCCCATCACCACCGCCGCCGCGGCCGGGCTGGGCAAGCCCTGGAAGAAGCGCTTGTCGACCACACCGATGTTCACGTTGAAGCGCGCCAGGCGCAGCGCTGCACACGAGATGTACACGAAGGCCGGAATCCAGCCCGGTTTGCCCAGATCCTTCATCGCCCACTCGTAAACGATGAGCGAAGGCGCGGCGCCGAAGCTGACCATGTCGCACAGGCTGTCCATCTGCTCGCCGAAGGCGCTTTGCGAGTTGGTCATGCGCGCCACGCGGCCATCCAGGCTGTCGAGCACAGCGGCGCACAAGATGCCGATGCAGGCTGCTTCGAAGCGCCCGTTCATGGCCGCCACAATGGAATAGAAACCCGCGAACAAGGCCGACAGCGTGATCGCGTTGGGCAGGATATAGATGCCCTTGCGCCGAGGCCGCGGCGGCGGCTCAACCGATTCTTGAGCGTCAGGTGCAGGGTTCATGGCCACGAGCATAGCGCAGCGTTACCCATGCAACGGGCCGCCTACAGGCGGCCCGTTGTCAACGTCCGCGGTGTTCAGGGCGTGACGTACTCAGACACCACCTTCCAGCGGCCATCCTGAATTTGCGACAGGCGCGCCGCGTAGCTGCCCAGCCGCTTGGTCGCGCTGAAGGTCATTTCCGGGAAGCCGAAGATGTCGGGCGGGATGGTCATGTTGTCCATCGCCTTGACGAAGGTGTCGGTGGTCAAGTTGCCACCGGCCTTGGCCAGCGCCTTGGCAAACGAATCGACGATGTAGTAGCCGTAGGCCGAGAAAGTGGCCGGGTCCTCGCCGAATTTGGTCTTGAACTTGGTGGCCCAGAAACGCACCGGCTGCGACGGGTCGTCGGTGTACGGGTTCTGTGCCGCCATGGCCGTGTAAAAGCCGTTCATCGCCGGGCCGCCGAGCTTGTGGATCAGGTCGGTGTACGACGCGCTGGTGCCCAGGAAGGTGGGCGTGAAACCGGTCTTGCGGCCTTCGGCGATGGCGCCGATGGTCTCGCGGATGATCGTTCCCATCACCACCAAATCGCAGCCCGATGCCTTCATGCGTGCCACCTGCGACGAGTAGTCGGTGGCGCCGCGCTTGTACGACGTCTTTTCCACCAGCTCCATGTTCATGGCCTTCAGGCCGGCTTCGGCGCCGCGCAGTACTTCCAGGCCGAATTCATCGTCTTGATAGAACGCGCAAACTTTCTTGGCCGACTTCTCCTTCACCAGCTTGGGCAGCATCACGCGCACCTGGTCGAAGTACGGGCCGGCGTAGGCAAACTTCAGCCGGTGTACGGGGTCGAACATTTCGCGCGCGGCCGACAGCGGAAAGAAGTTGATCACGTTCTTTTCAAACTGGATCGGCATGGCCGCGTTGTTCTGCGCCGTGCCCAGGTGGCCAAGCATGGCGAAGATCTTGTCCTGGTTGACCAGTTTTTGCGCGGCCAGTACGGCGCGCTTGGGGTCGTAGCCGGAGTCTTCGAACAGGATCTTGATCTTGCGGCCGTTGATGCCGCCCTGCTCGTTGATTTCATCTACCCGCAGCTGCATGCCCATGCGGGTTTGCTTGCCGTAGCCGGCAATCGGGCCCGACAGATCCTGGATCGAACCGATGGTGATCTCGGTCTTGGTCACACCCTGGGTCTGGGCAGTTGCCGCGCCAGCGGCCAGTGTGGCGGCCACGGCCAGGGTGGTGAAGAAGGACTTTTTCATCTGCTTATCTCCGGTTAAACAAAATCAACGGTACATGGCCTCGACGGCCTGGGCGTACTTCTGTTCCACGAACTTGCGTTTGAGTTTCATGGTCGGGGTGAGTTCATCGTCTTCCGCGGTGAGCAGGGTTTCGAGCAAGTAGAACTTCTTGATCTGCTCCACGCGCGCGAACTTCTTGTTCACGCGTTCGATGTCGGCCCAGATCAGTTCCTGCACTCGTGGCGCGCGCGTCAGGCTGGTGTAGTTGCTGAACGGGATGTCATGGTCCTGCGCGTACTTCTCAACGTTTTCCTGGTCGATCATCACGATCACGCTCAGGTAGGGCCGCTTGTCGCCAATCACCACCGCATCCGTCACGTACGGGCTGAACTTCAGCTCGTTCTCCCACTCGCTGGGCGTGACGTTCTTGCCGCCGGCGGTGATGATGATGTCTTTCATGCGGTCGGTGATGCTGAAGTAGCCATCGTCATCGACCCGGCCCACATCGCCCGTGTGCAGCCAACCGTCGGGCGTGATCGTTTCGGCGGTCTTCTGAGGCTGATTCAGGTAGCCCATGATGACGTTGGGGCCGCGCAGCAAGATCTCATCGCTGCCCGGCGCAATGCGCATTTCGATGCCAGGCCCGGGCCGGCCTATCGTGCCCGGGCGCATGGCCTGGCGCGGGTTCACGGTGCCGCCGCCGGTGGTTTCGGTCATGCCCCAGCCTTCGCCCAACGGCACGCCCAGCGCCAGGTACCAACGTATGAGATCAGGCGAAATCGGCGCCGCGCCGGTCAGCCCCACCTGCACGCGGTTCAGGCCGATCATGCGCCGCACATTGCCCAGCACCAGCGCGCGCGCCACCGCGTACTGCACCCCCAGCCAGGCACCGGGTTCACGCTGCGCCAGGCGCAACTCGGCCACCTGCTTGCCCACGGCCACCGCCCAGCCATAAGCGGCTTGCTGCACCTTGCCGGCCTCGCTCAAGCTGATCATCACTTGCGAATAAATCTTCTCCCACACCCGTGGCACGGCAAAGAACAGGTGCGGCTGCACTTCACGCAGGTTCTCAAAAACCGTCTCGGGGTTCTCGACGAAGTTGATCACCGAGCGCCGCGCCATCGGGATGTAGGCGCCGATCAGCCGCTCGGCCACGTGGCACAGCGGCAGGAAGGCAATGCGCTCGCCGCGTTCGGCAATGCCTTCGAACAGGCTGGTGCTCAAGCCGGCCAGCACCGAACAGATGTTGCGGTGCGAAATCATCGCGCCCTTGGGCTTGCCCGTGGTGCCTGAGGTGTAGACCAGGATCGCCAGGTCTTCGGTGCTGCGACAAGCCAGGCGCGCATCCAGCAGCTTCGGGTGCGCGGCCATGTGTTCGCGCCCCAGCGCCATCAAAGCTTCCAGGCTGATGACACGCGGGTCGTCCAGGCCACTGAGGCCCTCCATGTCGAACACGATGATGCGGCGCAAGAGCGGCAGCCGCTGTGCCACTTCAAGGTACTTGTCGAGTTGTTCGTCGTCTTCCACGAACAAGAAGACGCTGGCCGAATCGCTGCACAGGTACTCGACCTGCGCCGCTGCATCGGTGGGGTAGATGCCGTTGCACACGCCGCCCATGCTTTGCACGGCGACATCGGCCCACAGCCATTCGCGGCAGGTGTTGGCCAGCACCGAGGCCACCTCGCCCGGCGCCAGGCCCAAGCTGACCAGGCCGGCGCCGATTTCCTTCACACGCACGGCCACGTCGTTCCAACTGTAGGCGTGCCAGATGCCCAGTTCCTTCTGCCGCATCATGGTTGCACCACCCAGTTCAGCCACGCGCTGCCAGAACAACTTGGGCAGGGTGTCATACGGCAAGGGCTGCAGGTTCCAGCCGAACTCTGCGCCGCTGACGATGCGATGGGGGTCTTTGTTCGCACTCATCGCCAGGTCTTCTTCTTCTTCCAGCGCCGCTCGCCACGCACGCCGGCTTCCTTCATGCCGAGGTAGAACTCCTTGATGTCTTCCTTCTCGCGCAGCCGCGCGCAGGTGTCTTCCATGACGATGCGGCCGTTTTCGAGCACATAGCCGTGGTCGGCCACGTTGAGCGCCATGTTGGCGTTCTGCTCCACCAGCAGCATGGTGGTGCCGCGCTCGCGGTTGATGCGCACCACGATCTCGAAGATCTCGCGCGTGAGCTTGGGGCTCAGCCCCAGGCTGGGTTCATCGAGCAAGACGAGTTGCGGCGCGGCCATCAGCGCGCGCGCAATGGCCAGCATCTGCTGCTGCCCGCCCGAGAGCAAACCGGCGTCTTGAGTGGCGCGTTCGCGCAGGATCGGAAAGTAGCCGTAGGCGGCTTGCATGTCTTGCGCCACCGCGTCGCGGTCATGCCGCGTGTACGCCCCCATCAGCAGGTTTTCGCGCACCGACAGCAGCGGAAAGACTTCGCGCCCCTCGGGCACGTGGCTCAGGCCGCGCTGCACGATCAGCGCCGGGTCCATCGCGGTGATGTTCTCGTTGCGGTAGGTGATGCTGCCTTTTCGCGGGTCGAGGATGCCCGAGATGGTTTTCAGGATCGTGCTCTTGCCCGCGCCGTTGGAGCCCAGCACGGTAACGATCTCGCCGCGCTTGACGCGCAGGCTCACGCCTCGAATGGCCTTGATCGGGCCGTAGGCGCTTTCAACGTTGTTCAGCGCAAGGATGTTTTCGTCACTCATGCAGCCACCCGCCGCAAGCTGGACAAATCATCTGTTGAACCCAGGTAAGCCTCGATCACCCCAGGGTGGTTCTGCACCTCTTGCGGCGTGCCCATGGCCAGCACCTCGCCCTGGCTGAGTGCCAGCACGCGATCAGAGACCTTGTTCACCAGGCTCATGTCGTGCTCGACCATCAGCACCGTGATGCCGAGTTCACGCTGGATGTCGTGAATCCAGAACGCCATGTCTTCGGTCTCTTCCACGTTCAGGCCCGAAGACGGCTCGTCCAGCAGCAGCAGCTTGGGCTCGGCGCACAGCGCGCGCGCCAGCTCCACCACCTTGCGCACGCCATAGGGCAGGCCGGCGATCATGCTGTCGCGGTGATGTTGCAGGTCGAGAAGTTCGATCACCTCCTCGGCCTTGTGGCGCGCCGCCAGTTCGCCCTGGCGCGCCGTGCGCGTGAAGAACATGTCTTGCAGCAGGTTGCTGCGGCGGTGCGTGTGGCAGCCGATCAACAGGTTTTGCAACACCGTGGCGTGCTCGAAAAGCTCGATGTTCTGGAACGTGCGCGCAATGCCCAACGCGGCCACCTGGTGCGCCGGCTTGGCCACCAAATCTTGGCCCTCGAAGGTGATGCGGCCCTGGGTGGGCTGGTAGATGCGGCTGATCAGGTTGAACACCGTGGTCTTGCCCGCACCGTTGGGGCCGATCAGCGTGAAGACCTCGCCGCGTTGCACGTTGAAGCTGACGTTGTTCACCGCCACCAGGCCGCCAAAGCGAACGGTGAGGCCTTCGGCCACGATGAGGTCGTTGCCCGTTGTCATTTCAGGCGGTCCGACTTCTGGAACGACTTCTGCCGCTTGAACATGCCCTGGCGGTAGAACGGGAACAACTGCAAGTAGGTGCGAATCTTCAGCCAGCGGCCGTACAGGCCGAGTGGCTCGAACATCACAAAGGCCACCAGCACGGCGCCGTACACCACGGCCTGCAAGCCCGGCGCCTGGCCGATGACGTCCGGCAGGTAATCTTTGCCCAGGGCGATGAGCTGCGGCATGGTGATCAGGAAAATGGCGCCCAGGAAGGCGCCGTGCACCGAGCCCAGGCCGCCGATCACCACCAGCAGCAGCAGGTCGATCGACTGCACGATGCTGAACTGCTCGGGCGAGAGAAACTTGATCTGGTGCGCGTACAAGGCGCCCGCCAAACCGGCGAACGCAGCGGAGATGGCGAACGACAGCGTCTTGTAGCGCGCCAGGTGAATGCCCATGCTCTGCGCCGAGACCTCTGAATCACGAATGGCCACGAAGGCGCGGCCGGTGGGCGAGCGCAGCAGGTTCAGGATGGCCAGCGTGCAGCCCAGCGTGACCACCAGGCAAACGAAATAGAACTCGATGTCGCTGTCGACCTTCCAGCCAAAGAGTTCGGGCGTTTTCACATGCATGCCGGCATTGCCGCCGGTCACGCTTTCCCAGCGCGCCATGCCTTCTTCGACGATGAAGCCGAAGGCCAGCGTGGCGATGCCCAGGTAGATGCCCTTGACGCGCAGCGCCGGCACGCCGATCACCACCCCCGCCGCGGCGGCCAGGCCGCCCGCGGCCAGCATGGCCAGCGGGAACGGCCAGCCCGCGCCGATGCACACCGCTTGCGTGTAGGCACCCACGCCCAGGAACGCCGCGTGGCCGATGGAGAACTGCCCCGTGAAGCCGGCCAGTAGCATGAGGCCCAGGCCGACCACCGAGTAGATCAACACAAACGTTAACTGCGCCAGCCAGTAGTCGGGCAACACCCAGGGCGCGGCCAGCAGGCACAGGCCGAGCACGGCATACCAGAAGTGGTGGCCACCGTGCTTGGCCAGCACGATGTCTTGTTCATAGCGGGTCTTGAAGAGAAAGCGCATGGTCGGTGTGTGGCTCAGGCTCTCAGACCTTCTTGCGCAACTTCTCGCCGAACAGGCCGTTGGGCTTGACCATCAGCATCAACAGCACCACCGCGTAGGGCGTGATGTCCTTGAAGCCTTCAGGCAAGTAAAAGCCCGACAGGCTTTCCACCACGCCGATGATCAGCCCGCCCACGATGGCCCCGGGCAGGCTGCCAAAGCCGCCCACCACCGCCGCCGGAAACGCCTTCAACCCGATGAAACCCATGTTGGCATGCACGAAGGTGATGGGTGCCAGCAGCAACCCGGCCACCGCCGCCACCGCCGCGGCCAGGCCCCACACCAGGCCGTTCAGCCGCCGCACCGGAATGCCCATGTAGTAAGCCGCGAGCTGGTTTTGCGAACTGGCCTGCATGGCGATGCCCATCTTGCTGTACTTGAACAAGGCATAGAGCCCCAGGCATAACACCGCGGTGCAGGCGATCACCACCAGTTGCTCGTCGGCCAGCACCAGCGTGCCCAGCTTGACCGTGCCGTCTTTGTAGGGCACCGGCAGAACGTGCGTTTCGGTGCCGATCACCGGCACCATGGTGATCAGGCCGCGCGCGATGTAGCTGATGCCGATGGTGAGCATGACGATCGAAAACGCCGGTTGCCCGAGGATGGGGCGGATCAGCGCGCGTTCCAGCAGCACGCCCAGGCCGGCCATCACCAGCACCGCGCCGGGCACCGCCAGCCAGAACGGCAGGCCCAGCATGGTCATGGCCGCCAGGCCGCAAAACGCGCCCAGCATCATCAATTCGCCCTGCGCGAAGCTGACGGTTTCGGTGGCCTTGTAGATGAGCACGAAGCCCAGTGCGATCAGCCCGTAGATGCAACCCTGGGCGACGCCGCTGATCAGCAGTTGAATGACTAGCACGGCAAAGGGCGGCGCGCCGAAGCGGGGGGGTTGAAGGCGGCGCGATGCTAGCGGCGGCCCAGGGGCGGCGCACCTGCGGAAAACGTGAACGCTCCCCTGCACCAGGGCCGGTGCGCGGCGCTTCAGCGCGCCGGCAACAGCCGCGCCGGATCGACCGGCTTGCCCACGCGGCGGATCTCGAAATGCAGTTGAACGCGGTCGGTGTCCGACGAGCCCATTTCGGCGATCTTCTGGCCCTTGCGCACAACCTGCTCTTCCTTCACCAGCAAGGTCTGGTTGTGGGCGTAGGCGCTGAGGTAGGTGTTGTTGTGCTTCACGATCACCAGGTTGCCGTAGCCGCGCAGGTCGGCGCCCACATAGACCACACGGCCGGCGGCGGCGGCGTAGACCGGCTCGCCGGCCTTGCCTGCAATCAGCAGGCCCTTGTTGCGTTGATCGTCGAAGGGCGTGGACACGCTGCCCTGCGCCGGCCAGCCCCAGGCCACGTCTTCATCTGACGCGGGCGTTGCCGGCGCCGGCGCCGGTGCCGACGCGGGTGCCGCGGCCACGGCGCCGGGCAGCGGGGCCGCCGCGCCGGGCTTGACCTCAAGCACGCGCGCCTCGGGCCTGGCATCCAGCGGCCGGGTTTCAACCTGGGCCGCCGCAGCCACCGGGCGCACCGCCACGGCCTCGGGTTCGCTGCCCGGGCGAGCCACGCGCAGCACCTGGCCGACTTCGATCAGGTTGGGGTTGTCGATGCCGTTCCAGCGCGCCACATCACGCCAGTTCTGGCCGGCTTCCAGACCGATGCGGATCAGCGTGTCACCCGGCTTGACGGTCACGTAGCCGGGCTTGCCAGCGTTCTCATCACCCGGCCGCGCAGCCGCGGTGCCGGGGGTGGACGGCGCGCCGCTGGGCGGGTTGCGGCCGGTGGCAGCGCGATCTTCCACCGGCGCGCGGTAGCGCGGTGACGCGCAGCCCACCAACACGGCAACCACGCACAGCGCCACCCACACCGCCCAATTTGATCTGCCAACCTGCCGCATGCGCGCCAACCCCGGTGTCATTCGATGCCTGATTTTAGGGGGACGAAATGCACCGCTTCATGCAGCGCGCGGTGCCACTGGCCGCCGCGCCGGTCGATGATGCACAAGGCCTGCCCGGCACGCCCCGTGCCGCTGAGCGGCGCCACCAGCCGCCCGCCTTCAGCCAACTGGTCGAGCCAGGCTTGCGGCACGTCGTCGCCCCCGGCGGCGGCCACGATGGTGTCGAACGGCGCCGCGCGGGCATGCCCGGCGCGGCCATCACCGTGCAGCAGTTGCAACGGGCCATTCAAGCTGCCCGGCATGGCGTGGCCGAGGTTGGCCTGCGCCTTGTCATGCAGGCCGGCGATGCGTTCAATCGACACCACGTGCTTGGCCAGCAGGCACAACAACGCCGTCTGGTAGCCGCAGCCGGTACCGATTTCCAGCACCCGGCCCAACTGTCCGCGCTGGCGTGCGCCATCGCCTTCGAGCAGCAAGGCCAGCATGCGCGCCACGACCGAGGGCTTGGAGATGGTTTGCTGCCAGCCGATGGGCAAACTGGTGTCTTCATAGGCCTGGTTGGCCAGTGCAGCATCGACAAACTCATGCCGCGGCACGTGCAGCAGCGCCGCGCACACCGGCTCGCAATGCAGCCCGGCGCTGCGCAGCCGCTGCACCATGCGCGCACGCACGGCCACTGAATCGAGGCCCACGCCGGCTGGGGTGCCGCGTTGCCGCGCATCGGCTGCGGCTTCACGCAGCGGGCGTTGCGGGCGCAGCATGGCGCGTGGCGCCACGGCCCGCGCGGCGCCCAGCACGGCAGGAAAGCCGGCCGTCTTGCGCGGCAGCTTGGCCGTCATGCCCGGCAGTTCATGTTGCGATGACGCCGGCCAGCGTGCGCCAACGGCCCAGCCCGGCATGGTCAGTCAGATCGACCTGCAGCGGCGTGATCGACACGCAGCCGTCGGCCAACGCATGAAAGTCGGTGCCTGGCGCGGCATCGAGCGCAGCGCCGGCCGGGCCGATCCAGTAAATGGTGTCACCGCGCGGGTTGGTCTGCCTGATCACCGGCGCGCTGGCATGGCGCCGCCCCAGGCGGGTGATGCGCCGCGGCAGGCCGGGCGCATCGGCATGGTTTGGGATGTTCACGTTGAGCAGCCACGGCCCGGCCGGCAAACCTTCTTGCAGCAGGCCCTGCACGAACGACCGCGCCAGGCGCGCCGCGGCATCGAGCTGGCCCCAGCCCTTGTCGACCAATGAAAACGCGATCGCCGGCACGCCGAACAGGTAGCCCTCCATGGCCGCGGCCACGGTGCCTGAATACAGCGTGTCGTCGCCCATGTTGGCGCCGTTGTTGATGCCTGAAAGCACCAGGTCGGGCCGAGCCCCGAGCAAGCCGGTGAGCGCCACGTGCACGCAGTCCGACGGCGTGCCGTTCACCACCTTGAAGCCCGCGCTGGCACCACCCACCGCCTCGAACACCGACAGCGGCCGGTTCAGCGTCAGGGCGTTGGACGTGGCGCTGGCGTTTTGCTCCGGCGCCACGACGTCGATCTGGCCCAAGCCCTGGCAGGCCTGCACCAGCGCCACCAAACCGGGGGCGAGGTAACCGTCGTCGTTGGCGATGAGGATGCGCATTGGTAGACGTTGGTTCCTAAGCGGCCCGAAGGCCGGGTTCAGAGCCAACGCCCCCGTTCAAACCGTGCGTGCGGATTTCCCGCACACGGCTTACC
>JAYUPO010000010.1:0-2263 GCA_043760085.1 Burkholderiales bacterium | reverse complement strand
GGCGGCCAGGCCGGTCATGGTCATGAAGCGGCGGTTCATCATCAGCGCGCCAATCTCGCGCAGCTTGGGCACACGCGCCACGGGCTTGCCGGCAGCGGCCGGCGCGCGATCGGGCAATTCACGAATTACCCACAGCGAGCCGGCGGCCAGCAGGCCGGCAATCACGAACGCGGGGCGCACGCCGATGTTGTCGGCCAGGATGCCGCCGATCGACGGGCCGCAGATCGTTGCGGCCATGATGGCGCCCACGAAAAGCGCGAAACTCTTGGCCCGATTAGCCGGTGTGGCGTGATCCAGCACGAAGGCCTGCCCGGCAACAAAGACCATGGCATAGCCCACCGCACACAGTGAACGCCACAGCATCAAGTCCCACACCGAGCCCGAGCTGGCGGTGCCCAGAAAGCCCAGCGCGGCAATGGTCGCGCCAATGAGCATCAGGCGCTTGTGGCCCTGGCGCTCACACAGCACGCCGAAGAAGGGCTGGCTCAGGGCCACGATCAACATGAACAATGCAATCGGCAGCCCAATCACAACCTGCGGCGCCAGCCAGCTTACCGGCGTCATCAGCTCCTGGCTGAACGACGGCAGGAACGAGCGCGTCAATTCCTCGGCCAGGATGAAGACGAACAGCGGCGCGCGAATCTTGCTGAGCTGGCCGTCGTCTGAGCGCGTTTCGGCCGTTTCAGCGCCGAAGCGAAAGCGAGTGGCGAGTTCGCGCGCGCCGTTGTGCGCCGCGGTCAGGCCCAACGATCGTTCGTGCGCCGGCACACTGCGGCCGTTTTCGATGGCGCGTGCCAGCGCCGCGTAGGCATCATTGACGCGCGCCAAGGTCGATTCCAGCAGCAGGATCAAACTGCCGAAGGCCTGAGCGCCGCGCGGGCCGCTGCGGGGCCTGAAGTCCCCCGTGGCGCCGCGTTCGAAGGTTTCACCCAGGTGGCGCAACGAGGCCTCCAGCCTGGCCCCGGCGATGTAGTGCAACAGCTCGAAGGTGAAGAACAGCGTCACCACCAGCACCACGATCACGTCGTACAACATGTCCAGCACGATGTCGTCGACGAAGCTGACGCTCACGCCCAGGTGCAGGATGCCCAGCGCCTTGTCGGTCGAGGCGATGGGCATCGACACCATGTACGTGCCGCCCACCCGGGCCACCGGCGCCACCTCACCGCGCGAGGCCAGCAATTGCAGCACGCCGGGGCTGCGGAAGTGCTCGACCGCGCCACTGGGGTCTGACGTGCTGCGATGCAAGATCGCGCCCGCGGGGTCGGTGATGGCGATGTACGAGATTTCAGGGACTTCTTCCTTGATCTCCTTGAACCGATCGGTGACGCCGTAGAGCTCGCGAAAATCAACGCCGTTGGCCACCGCCTTGAACACCAGGCCGCGGATCGACGCGCCGACGCTGCCCACCTTGCTCGCCATTTGCGGTGCCAGCGCACGCTCGAAGATGCGGTGCGACAGGTACGCATTGGCCGCCAGCGCCAACATCACCACCAGCGTCACCACGCCGGCCAGGCGCAGGTAAATGCTGCGCAGGTAGCTGGTGCTCATTGGGCAACCCCCATGCTTGGCATGTCGGTCAACTCGGTCTTCGGGCCGGGACTGGACGCAGGCAGCCAGTGCGGACTCATGAACCCGCTCCGCGTTGCAGTTGAGTGCGCAGTTCAGCTACCCGCGCATGGGTTTGACGAGTGGTCTTGGCAAATTGCCGCAAGGCGCCGCCGAACGGGCCACGTGTGGCCTTGACGAACGCCGCCGTGCCGTCGCCCGAGCGCAGCGCCGCTTCGACAGTGGCGATATCGCCCATCAGCCGGTTCATCACGGCCAACAAGGCCAGCGCCGACAGCGCCGACGAGACCACGAACATGAGCAGGGTCGACAGCGCCAGCTCTTTGCCCACAACAAAGGCCGCGTCGCGCACGCGCTCGCCCGAGTAACGCAACGCCAGGTAGCCGATGGTCAGGCCGAAATTGTTTTTCACGGAGATGCCGGCAGCGGCCTGCTGGTCGTCTTCAGAAAACCAGTTCTCGCTGCCCGCCTTCTTTGCCGCGGCCAGCCAACTGGCGGGGATGGGGCGCGCAGCGCGCAGCCGATCGGTGCTGTACAGCATGATGCCGTCGATGTCGAAGACGTCGATGCCTTCGATCAGCTGGTCGGTGCTGCGTTCGCGGTCCAGGGTGCCAGGCAGCGTGGCGATGTCGGCGAACTGCAAGCCCAGTTCCAGCGCGCTTTGAATGGTGCTTTCGACCGCCTTGCCGGTCAC
>JAYUPO010000009.1:0-5561 GCA_043760085.1 Burkholderiales bacterium | reverse complement strand
GCACCCAGCCGGCTGTGGCCGGCACCATTGGCGCGCAGCACCACGTGGTAGCGCCCGTTACTCAGCACATGCGTCGGGCCCACCGCGGCCACGCCGGGCACCACCTCGCGCAGCAGGCCCGGCGCGCGGCGCTGCAGCGCCTGGTTGGACGGGCCGCTGGGCGGCGCGTACAGCAGCGACACCTCGCGCGGCGCGCGCTCGTGCAGCAGCGAGGCCACGGCTTCGATGTGCGCGCTGGCCATGCCCCAGCGCTGGGCCACGCCGCCCAGCAGCACATTGGCCAGGGCCACGATGCTCATGCCCTGGTGGTGCGCCATGAAGGTGTTGACCGGTGTCACCGTGTCGCCGCCGGCCTGGTGCGCCGGCGAGCAATCCAGCGCTTCGATGAAGCCGTAGCGGCCGCGCGCGCCCAGGGCTTGCAAGGCCTGGAAGTTCAGGGTGGCCAGGTGCGGCGCAATCTGCGCGGCCAGCGCGGTGGCGTAGGGCGCGATCACCAACTCGTCAGCCGGCGTGCGGCGCAGCGCCAGGCGCGGCACACCTTGCGGCGCGTACTGATAGGCCAGGGTGTGGTCGCGCCCGGCGTGGGCGGATTCCGACAAGCCCCAGGGCAGGCCGTGTGCCGCACCAAAGCGCCGCTGCTCAGCCAGTGCGGCCAGGCAGGCGTCGTGCAACACGCTGCCCTGCGGTTCGGCCAGCACCAGGCTGGGCATCAGGTACTCGAACATCGAGCCCGACCAGGAACGCAGGCCGGCGCGCGTGCCCACGGCGAAGAACGGCCGCCCCAGCGTGGCCCAGTGCCGCACCGGCACCTCGCCCTTGGCCACCGCCAGCAGGCTGGTCAGGCGCGACTCTGAAGCCAGCAGGTCATAAAAACCGGCATCAAGCTCTTGCTCGGCCAGGCGGTAGCCGATGTGGAACAGGTTGCGCTTGCGCTGGAACAGGAAGCCGAAGTCGGCCTGCCAGGCCAGTTGTTCGCAGGCCGCGGCCAGCGAGCGCAGCCGCGCGCCCAGCGTGGCCGCGCCGGTGCCGTTTTGCGCCAGCACATCTTGCAGTGCCGAGCGCCGCATGGCGCGGTGGTCGGCCAGGCACCAGCGCAGCTCTGCCCGCGCCGTGCCCACCAGGCTGCGCCGTCGCGACAGCAGCGGCTTCAGGCGCTGCCGGCTGGCGCGCAAGGCGCGCTGCGCGGCGCGGTCGTCGAACGGGGCCGGCGCCAATTCCAGGCAGGCCTGGGCCACGGCCAGCAAGTGGCCGCACAGGTTGCCACTGTCCACCGTGGACACGTACATCGGCAGCAGCGGCGTACCGCTTTCGGTGTCGTACCAGTTCAGGAAGTGGCCGCGGTGGCGCTGCAAGCTGGCCAGGCTGGCCAGCGTGGCTTGCAGCCGGGCCGCCAGCTCAGTGCTGCCGATCCAGCCGAACTGGCGCGCACACGCTGCGCTGAGCAGGTACAGGCCGATGTTGGTGGGCGACGTGCGACGGGCCAGCATGTCGCCGGGCGAGAGCTGCAAGTTGTCGGGCGGCAGGTGGCGGTCATCGGGCCCGATGCAGCGCTCGAACAGGCGCCAGGTGTCGCGTGCCACCGCATGCAAGTAGGCTTGCTGCTCGGCGGTCAGGCCGTCTTCGCTGGAAGCAGGCGCCGGCCGTGCCCGGCTGACCCACCAGGTGGACAGCGGCGCGCCGGCCCAGGCCAGGCACAGCAGCGTGGCCAACAGCGGCCACGGCGTGGCGGCCCACCACAACAAAGCGCCCAGCGCCAGGGCGGCCAGCGGCACGTGGCGGTGCTGGCGCAGCAAGGCGCGCCAGGTGCCGGCCGCGCGCGCCTGCGCCGCGGCAGCGGTTTGCCATTCGAGCAACTGGCGCCGGCTCACCACCAGGCGGTAAAGGGCCCGGCCCACGGCGTCGAGCGCGGCCCAGGCCAGCGCCAGCAACTGGCCCAGTTGCCACAGGCCGCCGCCCACGGCGCGCGCCAGGTCCAGCCCCGCCTGGGCGTAGAAGTGGCGCTTGGCCACATCGTCGCGGCTGGGCGCCAGGCCGGCCACGGCGCCCAGCACCGGCCCGGCCATGAACGCCGCGGCCACCAGGCCCAGCGTCGCCCAGGGCGACAGCACGTAGCCGGCCAGGGTCAGCAGCAGCAGCGCCAACGAGGCTGGTGCCACCAGCGAGCGGCGCAGGTTGTCGAACATCTTCCAGCGGTTGATGCCGCCCAGTCGGTAGCGTTTGAAGTCCAGCAGGAATGGCAGCAACTGCCAGTCGCCGCGCGTCCAGCGGTGCACGCGCGACGCCGCGACATCGGCATGGAACGGCGCATCTTCAAGCAAGGTGACGTCGGTGACCGTGGCGCAGCGCGCCAGCGCGCCTTCGAGCAAGTCGTGGCTGAGCACCTGGTCTTCGGGCAGGCGGCCGCCCAGCACGGCGTTGACGGCCTGCACATTGAGCAAGCCCTTGCCGGTGAAGCTGCCTTCGCTGAACAGATCCTGATAGACCTCGGAGCTGGCGGCGCTGTAGGGGTCGATGCCGCATTGCCCGGCAAGCAGGCTGTGGTACGGCGTGACTTCGCATGGCGCCGGCAGCGGCGTGGCCACGCGCGGCTGCAGGATGCCCCAGCCGCTGACCACGCGCCGCCCCGTGGCATCCAGCCGCGGCTGGTTCAGCGGGTGCGCCGCCACGCCGACGAGTTCGCGCAACTGGCCCGGCGGCAGTTGTGTGTCGCTGTCCAGCGTGACGATGTAGGCCGTGCCCGGCGCCAGGCGCGATTCCTGGCCCAGGTCGATGAAGCCGGTGCTGATGCCCGTGCTGCCGTCATTGCTGCCGTCATTGCTCCCGTCATTGCTGCTGTCAGCGCTGCCGCAGGCCGGGTCGGCCAGGGCGGCGGCCAGCATCTCCAGCTTGCCGCGTTTGCGTTCCCAGCCGATCCAACTGCGCTGCGTGGCGCTGAAGCGGCGCGGCCGGTGCAGCACGATGAAACGCGGTGCGACGCTCTGGCCATCACTGGCCGCGGGCGGCGGGTAGCGCTGGTTCAGGGCCTGCACCTGCTGCACCGCGCTGGCCAGCACAGCGGCGTCGCTGGCGGCCTGGGCTTGTGGCGCGTCGGCCCAATCGCTGAGCAGGGCGAATTGCGCATGCACCTCGGGGTTGGCCAGGTGGTGCAATTCCAGCCGGTGCAGCAGCGGCGCGGCGGCGGCGGTGTCGGCCAACAGCGCCGGGATGACCACGATCACCCGGTGCTGTGCCGGCACGCCCTGGGCAAACGCCAGGCGCGGCAAATGCGAGGGCCGGGCCGATTCGCTGATCAGGCGGTGCATCACCGCCAGCACGGCTTCGGCCGCCGGCAACGCCATCAGCAGCGCGCCCAGCCACACCAGCCAGCGCGAAGTGGCCAGTGCCGGCGCCGCATGCCCCAGCAACCAGGCCACCAGGCCCACCGTGCCCAGTGCAATGGCGCCCAGGTAAAGCGGCACCGCGCCCTGGCGCAGCGCGCCCAGCGCGCGCGTGGCCAGGCTTTCGGGCAGGCCCAGCGTGCGCAGCAGCGCGGGCCGCCCGGCGCCCTGCAGCCAATGCCCGGGCACGCCGCTCATCACGTCGGCCGGTGCCGCGGTGCTCATCATGCTGAGCAACACCTGCGCCACGCTGGCTTCGCTGCGGCCACAGCGCCGGGCCAGCTTTTCAATCGCGTGCAGCGCCAGGTCGCGCGTCACGCCGTGTTCTGCTGCGAAAACCGGGTTGCCCAGCAGCAACCCCATCAAACCGCTGGAGCGCGCCACCAGGTCGGGCCAGTCGGCGTCGCCGATGGCGCGCAGCGAGGTCACCGCGTTGCTCACGCTCAGGTTGTCGGCGGCCTGGTCGGCGATGTGCTGGGTGTGCACGGCCGCGGCATCGGGCAGCGCGGTGGCCAGCCAGTCGAGCACGGGCGGCGGCGCGGCCACGTTGCGCGCGCCTTGCAGGCGCTGCGCCATCTGGGCCAGAAAGACACGCCCGGCGCCGCGCTGGGTGAACATGGCCAGGAGCTGTTCGAGCAGATTCAGGCTGCACTGCGCGATCTGGTCGGAGCACAGGTTGGCGCACTCGCGCGCCGCCTTGTTCACCGCCACGCGCTCGGCCAGGCGGCGCAGGTTTTCCACCAGCACCACGCGCAGCGTGGTCGGCAGGGCCCACATCTCGCCCAGGTTCAACTCACGCGTTTCCTGGTAGGCGCGCAGGAAGGGCAGCAACAGCGCTTCATTGAAAGCGCCGTCGGTGTGGGCCACAAAGGCCCAGGCCACGCCGTAGATGCGCGGCAGCCCGGCCAGGGGTTCGTCCACCAGCATCGGCAGGGTGCGGAAATAGCTGCGCGGCAGGCCGTCGTGGATCTCCTTGAGCTGGGCCTCGATGATGTGGAAGTTGTCGAGCAGCCATTCGGCCGCCGGGCTGATGTCATAGCCCGTGCTGGCCTGCACGCTGATATAGGCGTGGGCACGGCGCAGCACGCGGATGTTGCTGCGCAGGCGCGGAAAAAAGGTCTGCGCGCCCAGCCGCGCGCGCTGCGCTTCGTGCGTCAGCCCCAGGCTGCGGCCGTGCTGCGCGAAACGTTGCGCGCCGAAGATTTCGGCGCGAATGGGCGGCTGCACGGCGTCGTGCGAGGCCGCCAGCATGTCGCACAGCGCCGCAGGCGCCTGCGGCAGCAGGCCCGTCAGCACCATGGGCACGCGGGTCTAACCGACGAGGTAAGCCAGTGCGGCGACCGCAGCCACGCCGAACAGCGTGGTCACCAGCCGGGCGCTGGCCCAGGTGTGCGCGGCCTCGGCGGCGCAGCGCAGCGCAAACAGCCGCCCACGCGGGCCGCGGCACAGGTTGAGGTGGTGCCCCAATGACGCGAACTCCATGGGGGCGGTGTCAGGCGGGTCGCTGAAAGAAGAAGTGGCCCAGGTGGGCGAGGCAAGCGTGTGCGGGCTCATGGCAGGGCTTTCGGATACAGGCGGGTGACAGGCTTGAAGCGGTGGACTTGATCGTAGGAACCCCGGCTGGCCCTGTCTGTCGGACAGCGCGCCGCGGTGTGTAGGAGGACGGCGCACGCCGCCTTCAAACCCTTTCATGCAGTGGCCAAGCGAGTGTGCGGTGCAAGCGCTGCGCCGCTTTGTGCGACATCAAACAGACACCGCACGGCGCCGGCGGCAAGGTGTGGCCATGTCAACCTGCTTGAACACCGTGAGCCGCCCCAGCCGTTGCTACCGCGTTGCACTGCGCGCCGAGCGTGCCGGCCTGCGCGCTGAATGCAGCGACGACAGCAGCGTGTGCATGACGGCCTTTGTGCGTGATTTCGCTGAAGCCGTTGCCAGGTGCCTGCTTGCCCGGCCGCGCCAGCCCAAGCTTGAGATCTGGTTGTTTCCTTGAGCGCCTGCGTCAAGGCAAGCCTGATCCGTGACCTGTTTGCCCTCAGGAGAATGGCATGTTTGAAACGTTAACGATGCGCGCCGGCCTGCTCGTCGCGCTGGCCGTGGTGGCCTTGCTCGCCGGCGCCGGCTGCGACGACAAGCGTGGGAGCCCGCTGCCCACGCCGCCGCTGCCCACCACCGCGCCGGCCGTGG
>JAYUPO010000008.1:0-2273 GCA_043760085.1 Burkholderiales bacterium | reverse complement strand
CATGCAGGATGGCCACGTTGGCTTCTTCGTGGGCGCGATGAACCGCTGCCAGCAGGGCGATGATGACGGCGTTGCTGATGGCATTGCGCTTGTCGGGGCGGTTCAGGCCGATCACGGCCACGGGGCCGTCGAGTTCGTAAGTAACCAGTTCCGTTGTCATGCTTCAGTTGTCAAACACTATTCAGGCTTGAAGCCCGAAGCCTTGATGATGGGTTCCCAGTGCGCCAATTCGGCGCGTTGCAGCGCATCCAGTTCCGCGCCGCTGCGAAAGTGCGGGTGGGCCCACAGCTTGTTCGCTAACGTTTCACGAACGTCAGCCTGTTGCAGTGCCTGCTGCACGGCACGCTGCATGCGTTCCAGTGCTGCCGGCGGCGTGCCGGCCTTGGCCCACATTCCCGTCCAGCCCTCGCCCGAGGTGACGTCAATGCCCTGCTCTGCAAACGTGGGAATGTCGGGCATCAACGGTGAACGTTCCTTGGTGAAGATGCCAATGACCTTGATCCTGCCGGCACGGTGCTGGGCCATCATGCCGTCCATCAGGCTGATGGCGCTGGGGATGTGGCCGCCCACCAGATCGGTCACCATTGGCGGGCTGCCTTTGTATGGCGTGGCGGGCAACTCGATGAGCGCCGTCTTGGCGAACTGCACGCCCAGAAAGGCGTTTTGCCCACCCAGGCCGGGCACGCCAAAGTTCGCCTTGGCCGGGTTCGCCTTCGCCCAAGCGATGAACTCGCGCGCGTTGCTGGCGCCGGTGTTCAGCGCCACGCCCATGCCCAGCGGGTATGAAGCCAGGCCGGCCACGGGCGCAAAGTCGCGCAGGATGTGCCATTTGACCTGCTGCCCAAACACCAGCATCTGGAAGGTGGGCGTGGCGTTGGGGGCGACCATGAAGCTCAGGCCATCGGCCGGCGCGGCCAGCAGCGCATCGGCCGCCAGGCGGCCACCCAGGCCCGGCTTGTTGTCGATGATGATCGGTTGACCCAGCAGTTGGCCCGCGCGTTCGAGCACGGTGCGCGCAATGGCATCGGTGGCGCCACCGGGCGGAAAGCCCACCAGCACCTTGATGGGCGCCTTGTCGGCCTGCGCGTGGGCCAGCGGGCCCAGCGTACCCGAAACGACGGCCAGCAGAACATTTCGACGGTTAGTGTTGATCATCATGCAGCCTGCTTGGAGTCCGCCTTCACCAAGGCACGCCAGTCGGCACCGGCGGGCAGCACACCGCCCACGGAATGGATGCCGCTGTAGTCAAGCTCAGGGTTTTCAGCCAGCCGCGGCACCTGGCCGGCCATGAACTCGCGCACCGATTTGAGCAGTGCCTGGCGCACGCGCAGCACGGCGCCGTCGGCCGAACAAAGCTGCTCATCGCTGCGGTCAAGAATCGCACCCTGGCTGATGAACATGGCGAAGTCTTCGGTGCCCAGGTGTTGCGGAAAGCCGGTGGCATGGCCGCGTTTCATCAGGTCGCGGTTCTGGCCCCAGTTATCGGCCGCGCTGCCGGGCGGCAGCGGCGGGAAGTTCCACACATCGGTGGCCGCCGACATGAGCGTCATGCCCAGCGGCGCACCAGGGTTGAAGTGAACAAACCAGGCGCGGTGCGTCACGTCATCAACCGGCGTGCTGAAGAACAGCGAACTCGGGCCGCCGGCATGCGGCGCGCAGATCAGGCCGTACCAGGGCATGATGAAATTGTTGACGCGCGCATACACCTGCTGGTCTGGCAGGGCGCGCAGCGCGGCGTAGCGGTAGCCATAGGGCCGGTCTTCGAATTCGAGCTTCGGTGCCAGCGCCTGGGTCATGAGCATGCGTTCGCTGCCGCTGCCCGAATTGATTTGCGTCGTGCTTTCATGCAGCACGCCCACGTGCGAAGAATCCATCGACGCTTCCACCGCCTGCACCCAGTTGGTGGGCACTTCGACGCAGGTCACGCTGCGCTGGTGTTCAGGTAAGTCAACGAAAGGCAAATCAGGAAAGCGCGGCGCACTGCCCTGCCCCAGCCAGGCCCAGACGATGCCGCCGCGCTCCACCGCCTGGTAGCGGTTTACCTTCACGTGTTTGCAAAATGCCGCCTGGTCACCTGAATGGTTAGGTGCCTGGATCACTTCACCGGCCGGGTTGATTTTCCAGGCGTGGTACAGGCAGCGCAGGCCGCCCTCTTCGTTCTTGGCCAGCGCCAACGAGGCGCGCCGGTGCGGGCAGCGTTCATCCACGATGCCCAGCGTGCCATCGGGCGAGCGAAAGGCCACCAGGTCGGTGCCCAGCAAGCGCACGCGATA
>JAYUPO010000007.1:0-5567 GCA_043760085.1 Burkholderiales bacterium | reverse complement strand
AAGCCCACGAGAACGATGACCGGCAGGAACAGCGCCCAGGTGGATTCCTTCAGCGCCTTCAAGCGCTCTGCCCCCGTGGCCTTGGGCGGCGGCGTGATGTCTTCGCTCTTGGCCACCCACCACCAGGCCACCGCGATCGACAAACCCATCAGCAGCCCGGGCACGATGCCGGCCAGGAACAGCTTGCTGATCGACACGTTGGCAGCCACGCCGAAGATGACGAAGCCGATGGAAGGCGGGATCACCGGCGCGATGATGCCGGCCGAGGCGATGAGCCCGCCGGCGCGCGCCTTGTCATGCCCGGCCTTGACCATCATGGGCAGCAGCAGCGCGGCCAGCGCGGCCGTGTCGGCCACCGCCGAGCCTGACAGCGCAGCCAGCATGCAGGCCGCCAGGATGGCCACAAAACCCAGGCCGCCGCGGCGGTGGCCCACCAGCGTGAGTGCCAGGTTAACGATTCGTTTGGACAGGCCGCCGACGTTCATGATCTCGCCGGCCAACATGAAGAACGGCACGGCCAGCAGCGGGAAACTGTCGGCGCCGTTGATCACGTTTTGCGCCAGTATTTGCGCATCAAACATGTTCAGGTGCCACATCAGCGCCACGCCGGAAAGCAGCAACGCATAGGCGATGGGCACGCCCAGCGCCATCACGGCGAGCAGCGAGCCCAGGAAGATGAAGACGGTCATGGTGTGTTCACCTTTCAGGGCTTGCGCGGCGTGGTGGGCGCGGCGGCAGGGGCAGCGGGTGCAGCACCCAGATGCAGGGCTTCCACCTGCGCCAGGTCTTCGCTTTCCTGCACCATCACCAATTCGCTGTCGCGCATCTGCCCGGTTAACGTTCGGAACAACTCGCGCCCCAGCAGCACCAGCGTGGACACGGCAAACACCACGCCCGAGCCGTAGACGATGGCCATGGAAAAGCCGGTGACCGGCGCTTCCACATCGAGGTTGATGACCGACTGCTGCCAACTGCCCTGGAGCAGCAACCAGGTGGCATACAGCATCAGCACCTGGCCGATGACCAGGCAGACCTTCTTGCCCGCGGGCTTCAGGCGGCTGACCAACATGTCCGACCCCAGATGGCCGTGCTCTTTGAGTGCCACGATGGCGCCCAGGAAGGTCATCCACACAAACAGCCAGCGCGAGAGTTCTTCGCTCACCGTGATGCCCGAATTGAAGCCGTAGCGCAGCACCACGTTGCCGAACACCAGCACCACCATCAAGCCCAGGGCCAGCACGATGGCCCATTCCAGCGCGCGGCAGTAAGCGTTGATGACACGGTCCATGGCGGTCTCCTGGCTGCGTGAAGGGTAGGGTGACAAGCAGCGAGCGCAATAATGTACGAACTGGTTAGTTCTTAAATCAGTGAAAACCCGTACTCGCGATCAACGGGGCGGCCGCGTTTGGCGCGGCGGCGGCGTTGGCATCGTCCCCGTCTATCGTTCAACCTTGCGCTGAAGGAGAAGGTGTTGAGGGTTTGTGTCTTGGGTGCCGGATCACTGGGCTGCACCATCGGCGGCTGCCTGGCCGAGGGAGGCTCGCAGGTGACGCTGGTAATCAAGCTGGGCGACGTGGTGCGCGTGCGCTTTCGCGCTGGCAGCAAGCGTGAATCGAGCAGCAAGCCAGGCTGGGGCATCGTGATCCTGCCTTCCGAGCTGATTAACCAACGAGATGAGGTGGTGCAGCAGGGTGAGCACCGCTTGATGATTCCCGGAGAAGTCAATGAAACAAGCCCTGCCCCTGACTGGAATTCGCGTCATCGACTACAGCCACTACCTGGCCGGCCCGCACATGTCGCGCTGCCTGAGCGCGCTGGGCGCCGAGGTCATCAAGGTCGAGCGCCCGAACAGTGGCGATGCCGGCCGCGCCAGCCCCACCATCGTCGGCGGCCAAAGCGGCTACTTCATGCAGCAAAACATGGGCAAGCAGGGCCTGTGCGTCAACCTCAAAGACCCGCGCGGCTTGGCGCTGCTGCACAAGCTCACCGACTCGGCCGACGTGTTCGTCGAGAACTACCGCCCCGGCGCGTTGAACAAACTGGGCCTGGGCTACAGCGAGCTGGCCGCGCGCAACCCGCGGCTGGTGTACTGCTCGGTCTCGGCCTACGGCCACACCGGCCCCGACGCGCAGCGCGCCGGCTTCGGCCTGATCGCCGAAGCCAAGAGCGGCGCCATGTCGATCATCGGCTCACCCGGTGAACCGCCGCCGCTGTTTCGCATGCCGATTGCCGACATGTATGCCGGCATGCATGGCGTGGCGGCCATCTGTGCGGCGCTGTTCGGGCGCGTGGCCAGCGGCCGCGGCCAGCACATCGACATCGCGTTGGTTGACTGCATGGTGTCGATGCACGACTTCGCCGCGCAAAGCTACCTGCTCAGCGGCGAATTGCCGCAGCAGACCGGCCACGACCTGCCGCAAAGCACGGTGTATGGCGTGTTCCCGGCACGCGACGGCCACCTGGTGATTGCCGCACAGGTGGATGAAAACTGGAAGCGCTTTGCCCGGCTGATTGGCGGCGACGCCTACGCGGCCGATGCGCGCTTTCACGACCAGGCCGGGCGCAACGCGCACCGCGTAGCCATCTTGGCCAAGGTGCGTGAATGGACGCTGGCCCAGGCCTCGGTGGCGGCCTGTTGCGCCGCGCTCGACGCCGCCGGCGTGCCCGCGGCCAAGGTGCAAACCATCGACGAGGTGCTGACCGATCCGCAGACCCTGGCACGCGGCATGGTGGTGGAGCAAGACCACCCGCTGCTGGGCAAGATCAAGCTGCCCAACCTGCCGTTTCACTTGAGCGAATGCGACACTTCGCCCAGCGGCCCGGCGCCTTTGCTCGGGCAGCACAACCGCAGCATTGCGGCCAAGCTGGGTTTCACGAACGACCAGATCGATGCCATGGTGACCGACGGCGTGCTGTATGCCGAGCCGGCCGTGGCCACCTTGAAAGTCAGAGAGCCTGTGAAGACATGACAGACACATATGCCGTGATCGGCAACCCGATTTCGCATTCGAAGTCGCCGCTCATCCACACCGCATTCGCCCAGGCCACCGGGCAAGACCTGCAATACACCGCCCTGCTGGGACCGCTTGACGGCTTTGCCGATGCGGTGCGCGCTTTCATCAGCAGCGGCGGGCGCGGCATGAACGTCACCGCGCCGTTCAAGCTGCAAGCCTTCGCGCTGGCCACGCGCAGGCTGGAACGTGCGCAACTTGCCGGTGCCACCAACGCGCTGAAGTTTGAGGGCGGCGAGATCGTGGCCGACAACTTCGACGGCGTGGGCCTGGTCAATGACATCCAGCACAACCTGGGCTTTGCCATGACAGGCAAGCGGGTGTTGATGCTTGGTGCGGGCGGTGCCGTGCGCGGCGCCTTGCTGCCGTTTTTAGCGCAGCAACCCAGCCAACTGGTGCTTGCCAACCGCACCGTGGCCAAGGCGTTGGACCTGGCCGCGCAATTCAAGGCCATGGGGCCGGTGGCGGGTTGCGGCTATGAAGATCTGGCCGGCGAGCGTTTTGACCTGGTCGTCAACGCCACCTCGTGCAGCCTGGGCGGCAGCTTGCCGCCCATCAGCGCCAGCTTGTTCACCGGCACGCAACTGGCCTATGAGCTGCTGTATGGCAAGGGCCTCACCCCCTTCCTGAAACTCGCCCAGGCCAACGGCGTGCCGCGCCTGGCCGACGGCGTGGGCATGCTGGTGGAACAGGCCGCCGAGGCGTTTGCCTGGTGGCGCGGCGTGCGCCCGGCCACGCGCGCGGTGATCGACCAGCTCACCATGCCGCTGGTCTGATTCGCTGTCGATAACGTTAGAGAACACTTTTCAAGAAAGGGCCAGGTGATGAAGATCCTCATGCTGCACGGCATCAACCACAACATGTTCGGCCAGCGCGACCCCAAGCAGTACGGCACCATCACACTGGCGCAAATTGATGCGCAGCTACAAGCCCTGGGCCGTGAACTTGGCGCCGAGGTCGAGAGCTTCCAGACCAACGACGAAGGCGCAATGTGCGAACGCATCCACCAGGCCTACCGCGAAGGCAAGGACGCCGTGCTCATCAACGCCGGCGCCTGGACGCACTACAGCTACGGCATCCGCGACGCGCTGGCCATCCTCACCTGCCCGGTGGTGGAGCTGCACATGAGCAACATCCACGCACGCGAGGAATTCCGCCACAAGTCGGTGTTCGCCGAGATCGTGCGCGGCCAGATTTGCGGCTTCGGCGTGGACAGCTACTCGCTCGCGCTGCGTGCCGCCGTGTCGGCCGTGGCGGCTGCGCGGGCCTGACGGGCTGATTGGCCCACTCAGCTACTGGCGCACGAAACGCACCACCATTTCCACGATGCTGTCGCGCCGCGCGGCGACCGCGGTTTTTGATTCCAGGTCGCGCTGAAAGATCAATGAAAACGTGTGCCGGTTGGCCACGTTGAACACCGCCAGCGCGCTGATCGACATGTGCAGGTCCACCGCATCCAAGCCCTTGCGAAACAACCCCGCGGCCAGGCCGCGCTCATAGACCCGGCGCAGGCCTTCGATGGCCGGCACGTTGAGTTGGCGGATCGCCTTGCTCTGCGCCAGGTACTCACCGCGGTGGATGTTTTCCGTCATCACCAGCCGCGTGAAGTCTGGGTTGGCCAATTGATAGTCCACCGTGAAGGCCACCAGCTTGCGCAGCGCCGCTTCGGGCGCCAGGTCGTCGAGGTGCAGGCCGGCTTCGGTCTCGCGCATGCGCCGGTAAGCTTCTTCCAGCACCGTGATGTACAGGCCTTCCTTGCTGCCGAAGTAGTAGTAAATCATGCGCTTGCTGGTACGCATGGCTTCGGCGATGACGTCGATGCGCGCGCCGGCCAAGCCTTTTTCGGCGAACTCGCGGGTGGCCACTTCAATGATGTCGGCGCGCGTGCGCTCGGGGTCGTTGGTGCGCTCGGCGCTGAGCTTGGGGCGCCCGCGGGTGCGCGACTTGGCCACGGCCTTGTCCCGCACCTTGTCAGCCGCCTTGCTGGCCGCTTTGGCGGGCACCCTGGTTGATGTTTGTACTGGTTGGTTCATGTCCCGAGCTTAGCAAATGAAACGCGGCCCGCGCCAGCATCAAGCCGGCGCGGGCCGCGTGAGGCCATGCAAGGTCAGAGCCGGTTCAGCTTGCCCGCCACGCTGCTTGCAGCGTTCAACTGCACCCGCAGCGCCGCATTCGGGTTGCTGCGCTCGGCACTTTGGCCCAGGCTGTTGACGAAGCGTTCCTGCCACGCCGTGCCCTTGGCGTTCACCCGCGCCGGCTCCTGGCGCTTGCGCTCGTCTTCGCCACCGAAGGCAGCCCAGTCGATGGCCGGCATCTCGGCCGGCGTGGCCACGCCTTGCCTGCCACGCAGCAATGCATCGTCGAGGCTGGCTGTGCCCAGGCCCCAACGCTCCGGCGTGGCGCGTTGCCCCGCTTGCAGCGCATCGCTCATCACGCCGCCGCCGGCATGGCCCAGGCCCATGGCATGGCCCATCTCGTGGCTCAGCACCGAGAGCAAGTCCATCTGCCCGGCTGCGCCGCCACTGACGCGCGCCGTGAGCAGCGAGCCGCGGCCCG
>JAYUPO010000006.1:0-15907 GCA_043760085.1 Burkholderiales bacterium | reverse complement strand
GGTGGCCATCACCCCCGCAGCCGGCAACGTGGGCCTGATGGGTGCACTGGTCATCGGCGGTGTGGCCGGCTTCGCCTGCCTGTGGGGCGTGAACGGCTTGAAGAAGCTGCTCGGCGCTGACGACTCGCTCGATGTGTTTGGCGTGCACGGCGTGGGCGGCATCGTCGGCGCCTTGCTCACCGGCGTGTTCAACACCCAAGACCTGGGCGGCCCGGGGCTGGTGACGGATTGGGTCACCGCGACCGTGGGCTCCAACGGCATTGCCGCGCAGGTGTGGATTCAGCTCAAGGCCGTGCTGCTGACCATCGTCTGGTCGGGCGTGGTGGCGGCCATCTCGTTCAAGATCGTCGATCTGACCGTGGGCTTGCGCGTGGCCGAGGAAGAAGAGCGCGAAGGTCTGGACATCAGCTCGCACGGCGAGACGGCCTACAGCAAGTAATTTCGTTCGTTGTCTCCTCGTTGGCGCATGACCGCCGGTGAGTTGGGCCTGCCCTCAGTTTGGGGGCAGGCCCGTTTTCATGGCCGCCCCTAAAATCGCGCCCCTTGCGCTCCCCATGCGCACCAGGGCACACCATGGTTCCCCATCTCGTCACCGCCCTCACCGGCCCCATCAACGAGCTTGAACAGCGGGTGCTGGAATCGATGCCGGCCATCGAGCGCTGGTTCCGGCTCGAATGGATGGAGCACACGCCGCCGTTCTACACCGCGGTGGACTTGCGCAATGCCGGCTTCAAGCTCGCGCCGGTGGACACCGACCTGTTCCCCGGCGGCTTTCACAACCTCACGCCCGAGATGCTGCCGCTGGCGGTGCAAGCGGCGATGGCGGCGATCGAGAAAATCTGCCCCGAGGCACGCAACCTGCTGCTCATTCCACAGTTGGGCGCACGCAGCGCATCGAGCTTGATGAACCTGCAACGCCTGGCGCAGATCTTTCACCAGGCCGGGCTGAACGTGCGCCTGGGCACGCTGGATGAAGGCGCCAAGTCGCCCACCAAAGTGGCGTTGCCCGATGGCAGCGAACTCATGCTCGAGCCGCTCAAGCGCAGTGCGCGCCGGCTGGGTTTGAAAGACTTCGACCCCTGCACGATCCTGTTGAACAACGACCTGGCCACCGGCACGCCCAAGGTGCTGCAAGGCCTGCACGAGCAGTACCTGTTGCCGCCGCTGCATGCCGGCTGGGCGCAGCGGCGCAAGAGCGCGCACTTTCATTCGTACGAGGAAGTGGCCAAGAAGTTCGCCAAGCTGCTGGGCATGGACCCGTGGCTGATCAACCCGATGTACGCCCAGTGCGGCGCCGTGGACATGGCGCACAACGAAGGGCTGGACTGCATCGAAACCCACACCGATGCCTTGCTGCTGAAGATTCGGCGCAAGTACAAGGAATACGGCATCAAGGAAAAACCGTTCGTGATGGTCAAGGCCGACAACGGCAGTTGTGGCAGCGGCATCATCACTGTGCGCGACGCGGCCGAGGTGAAAAAGATCGCGCAGCGCCAGCCGGCCAAGCTGAAAGACGGGCGCGCGCTCACCCGGGTGATCATTCAGGAAGGCGTGCCCACCTACGAGCGCATCCATGACGCCGTGGCCGAGCCGGTGGTCTACATGATCGACCGCGATGTGGTCGGCGGCTTCTATCGCGTGCATGCACACCAGGGTATCGACGAAGACCTCAGCGCGCCGGGTTCGCGCTATGTGCCGCTGGCCTTCGCCCAGTCGGCGCAATTGCCGCGCCCCGGCGAGCGCCCCGGAGCCAGTGTGCCTAACCGCTTCTACATGTACGGCGTGATCGCCCGCCTGGCCATGGTGGCGGCCGCCTACGAGCTGGAAGCCACCGACCCCGAGGCCGAGGTGGATCTGTGAGCGCCGGCAGCGGCGGCTTGCGTGCGGAGCCGAACCCGGCCGCACCCTTGAACCACACCCCACCGCCGCGCAGCGGCACGGCCCTGGCCGGCCTGACATTGGCCGCGCTGGGCGTGGTCTATGGCGACATCGGCACCAGCCCGCTGTATGCGCTGAAAGAGGTGTTCCACGGCGGCCATGTGCCGGTGTCGCCGGCCAACATCCTGGGCGTGCTGTCGCTGCTGTTCTGGACGCTGACGGTGGTGGTCTCGTTGAAGTACGTGCTGCTCATCCTGCGCGCCGACAACAACGGTGAAGGTGGCCTGATCGCCATGCTGGCGCTGGCCACCACGGCGGTGAAAGGCAAGCCGGCGCTGCGCCGGGTGTTGATGACGGTGGGCCTGTTCGGCACCGCCATCTTCTTTGGTGATGCCGTCATCACCCCGGCCATGACGGTGCTGGGCGCGGTGGAGGGCATCGACGTCTATGCGCCGCAATATCACGATTGGATCGTGCCAATCGCGCTGGTCGTGTTGACCGGGCTGTTTGCCGTGCAGCGCCTGGGCACCGGCGGCATCGGCAAGGCCTTCGGGCCGGTGATGCTGGTCTGGTTCGCGGCGCTCACCTTGCTGGGCCTGCCGCAAATATGGGCTAACCCGCAGGTGCTGGTCGCGCTGAACCCCTTGTATGCGCTGGAGTTTTGCCTGCACTACAAGTGGGTGGCCTTCGTCGCGCTGGGCGCGGTGGTGCTGGTGGTGACGGGCGGCGAAGCGCTGTATGCCGATCTGGGCCATTTCGGCAAGCGGCCCATTCGCATTGCCTGGTATGCCGTGGTGATGCCGGCGCTGGTGATCAACTACTTTGGCCAGGGCGCGCTGATATTGAAGAACCCGCTGGCTGTGAAGAACCCGTTCTTCCTGATCGCCCCGGCCTGGGCCGAGATACCGCTGTTCCTACTGGCCACGCTGGCCGCGGTGGTGGCGTCGCAGGCGCTGATCACGGCGGCGTTTTCGGTCACCAAGCAGGCCATCCAGCTGGGCATCCTGCCGCGCATGCGGGTGCTGCACACCTCGGTGCGCGACACCGGGCAGATCTACGTGCCCTTCGTCAACTGGGGGCTGTATGTCTTTGTGGTGATGGCGGTGATGTTCTTCGGCTCGTCGAGCAAGCTGGCCGGGGCCTACGGCGTGGCGGTGACCATCGACATGACCATCACCACGGTGATGACCTTCTTCGTCATCCACTACGGCTGGAAGTACCCGCTGGCACTGTGCCTGGCGGCCACCGGCTTTTTCTTCATCATCGACGTCACCTTCCTGGCCTCCAACCTGCTCAAGCTGCTGGCCGGCGGCTGGTTCCCGCTGCTCATCGGCTTCGGCATGTTCACCCTCATGCTCACCTGGGTGCAGGGCCGCAAGCTGGTGGCCACGCGCTTGCGCGACGAAGCCATTGAACTGCCTGGCTTCCTGGAAGCGGTGTTCGTCAGCCCGCCCACGCGGGTGGACGGCACGGCCGTGTTCCTCACCGCGCAAGAAGGCCTCACGCCCAACGCGCTGATGCACAACCTGAAGCACAACAAGGTGCTGCATGCGTATAACTTGTTCGTCAACGTGAAACACCATGAAGTGCCCTGGATCGGATTTGATCGGCGCGTCAAGCTCGAATCGCTGGGCCATGACTGCTGGGCCGTGACGCTGAACTTCGGCTTCAAGAACGAGCCCGATGTGCCCGAGGCGCTGAAGCTGCTTGAAGGCCGCGGCGTGCCGCTCGACGAGATGGAGACCAGCTACTTCCTGAGCCGCGACATGGTCATTCCCACCTTTGGCGGCGGCATGGCCATGTGGCGCGAAAAGCTCTTCGCCAGCATGCACCGCAACGCCTCGGCGGCGGCCGACTTCCTGAACCTGCCGGCCAACCGGGTGGTGGAGCTGGGTTCGAAGGTGGAGATTTAAGGAAGTCCTAAGGCTTTCGCGTGCGGTACCGGGCGCGCGGCTCATGTGCCGCCGACGGCGCGCCCAGCCATTCCAGATGCCTGGCAAATTGCGTGGCCTGGGCAAAGCCCAGCAGGCCACGGTCGAGCGTGGCCAGTTTCTGGTCATGCGCGGCGGCCAGACCCAACAAGTAGGCATCGGTCACCTGGCGGTAGCCCACCAGGGCAGGGCTGTTGAGGCTGGCCATGTCCAGCGGCAAGGCTTTGTCGTGCCAGAACACATGCCCTGGATGCGCGCAAAGTTCGCGCAGCGCACTCAGCGCCTGGGCCGGGCTGATCTCGGCGCCGGCCACGCGCGGGTTGCTGCTCAAGCGCACATAGGCCAGTTGGGTGAGCGTGCAGGTGGCGAAGCGGCGTTTTGCAACGGTGGCAAACCAGTCTTGCGCCACGCCGTGGTGCACATGGGCCGCATGGGTCAGGGCAATGAGCAGGTTGGCGTCAAGCAGCCAAACTGTGGCCACGGTCAATGACGCCCCAGCGCTGCGCGGCTCATTGGGTAACCTGCGTACTGCGTACTGCGCAGTGCGGTGCGAGCCCCTTCGGACGGCCGGGCGGGGCTCATTCCATGTCCTCGGCCAACTTCACGTCTTCCAGGGTGATGGGGCGCGTGCCGGCGGCAAAGACCGGCAGGCCGGCCTTGCGTCGGGTCGCTGGCGAGCGTTCTTGTTGCAGGCCTTTGAGAATCAGGTCGGACACCACTTTGCCCAGGCTTTCCGAGCGGTGGGCAGCGAGCTGGCGCACGGCTTCAAGGGCTGTGGTGTCGAGGTCAAGCGTGGTGCGCATGGTGGGGCCGGGTGGAGGGTGAGTGCGCATCGTAACATCAACGCATCAACGCATCAACCCATCAACCCATCAACCCATCAACGCTGGCGCCACACGCCCGGCCGCACCCCCACGGCATTGGCCGCGCCATAGGCCAGCAAGGCCAGCGCCACGGCGATGAAGTTGCCGTCCAGCCCCAGGCCAAACCCCTGCGACAGCAGCCAGCCGCCGCCCACGGCAATCAGCAAGCGCGCCACGGCGCCCACCACCGGCGCGGCCAGCCGGCCGGCACCCAGCGCGGCAAAGTACATCGCCATGCCCAGGCCGAAGCCGCCAAAGGCGAAGCCCGTGTAGCGCAGGGCACGCGCGGCGGTGTGGGCCACGGTGGCGTCGGTGGTGAACCACTGGGCAAAGGCCAGCGGCCACAGGCCCACCATCAAGCCCAGTGCGCCGGTCACCAGCAGCGACATGCCGCCGCCCAGCCAGGCGATGCGCCGCGCGGTGGGCCAGTCGCCCGCGCCCACCGCGCGGCCGACCAGCGCCGTGAGCGCCGCACCGACGCCAAAGGAGATGGGCACGACCAGGAATTCCAGCCGCACCGCAATGCCATACGCGGCCACCACCGCAGGGCCGTGGTGGCGCAACTGCGCCGTGACCAGCAGCGTGCTCAGGTTGGCCAGCACGGCCAGCGCCGAGGCCGTGGCGCCCACGGCCAGGATGCGTGCGAACAGCGCCCAGGTGGGCCGCCCGCGCCATTGCGGCACGAAGCCCGCCGCGCCGCGCTGCACCAGCAGCCACAGGCCCAGCGTGCTGGCCCAACTGGCGGCGGCAAAGGCCGCGCCCACGCCGGCCAGGCCCATGCCGGCGGGTTCGGCCAGGGCCCAGGCCAGCAGCGGCTGCACGGCCGTGCTGGCCGCCAGCACGCGCGCCGCCGGCAGGTGCTGGCCGCCGCCGCGCAGCACCGAGGCCAGGGTGTTGCTCCACCAGGCCGGCAGCGAACCGGCGCCAAACAGCCACCAGGCATAACTGCTGGCTTGAACGGCGCTGTCGGGCCCGGCCACGGCGCGCAGCAAGGCCGGTGCCCCCAGGCTCACGCCCAGGGCAAACAACAAGCCGAAGCCGCTGGCGATGATCAGGGCGTGCAGCACCAGCGCGCGCGCCTCGTCTACCCGCTTGGCGCCCAGCGCGCGCGCCACGGCCGAGACCACACCGCCGCCCATGGCACCGGTGCTCATCTGCATCATCAGCAACACCAGGGGCAGCAGCACCGCCCAGCCGGCCAGCGCGGCCGTGCCCTGGCGCGCGGCGAGCCAGGTTTCGATGAGCTGGGTGGCCACCTGCAACAGCGACAGCAAGGTGGTGGGAATGGCCAGCGTCAAGATGCGCCGCATGAGTTGGCCGTGCGGCACCAGGGGGTGCGCGGGTTGCAAGGGCGTGGCGGCGGCAGGTGGCAGGGGCATTCGGGGCAGCATAGGGGGCAACGGCGCGAGCGCCTGTCTCGCAGGCGCATCGCCTGCCCGCCTGTCACCCAGGCGCATGGTCGTGCCTGCCCGGTTGCTCTGCGGCGTTGCAGCACCGTTGAGCCGGCGCCGGCGGCCCGTATCCTCGCGCCATGCGCCAGTTGCTCAGGGACTCTTCAGCATCTGCCATCGTGGCCGGCTTCGTGGCCGTGCTGGTGGGCTACACCAGTTCGGTGGTGATCGTCTTCGCCGCGGCCCAGGCGCTGGGGGCCACACCGGCGCAGCAGGCTTCGTGGCTGCTGGCGCTGGGGCTGGGCATGGGGGTGACGAGCATCGGCCTGTCGTTGCGCTTTCGCATGCCCGTGCTGACGGCCTGGTCAACGCCCGGCGCGGCGCTGATCGCCAGCACCCAGGGCCTGAGCCTGGCCGAGGCCACCGGGGCCTTCATCGCTTGCGGCGCGCTCATCACCCTGGCCGGCGTCACCCGCACCTTCGAGCGCGTGATGGACCGCATTCCCCACGCCCTGGCAGCGGCGCTGCTGGCCGGCGTGCTGGCGCGCTTCGGCCTGGACGCCGTGCTGGCCGCGCGCAGCGCACCGGGCCTGGTGCTGGCCATGGCCGCGGCCTACCTGCTGGGCCGGCGCGCCTGGCCGCGCTATGCCGTGGTGGGCGTGCTGGCGGTGGGCGTGTTGCTGGTGTGGGCCCAGGGCGGCTTGCAACTGCGCGAACTGCATTGGGCCGCCGGCTGGCCGGTGTGGGTGGCGCCGCAGTTCACGGCCGCCGCGCTCGTCGGCCTGGCGCTGCCGCTGTTCATCGTCACCATGGCGTCGCAGAACCTGCCGGGCGTAGCGGCGCAGCGCGCCTCGGGTTACGCCGTTCCCGTGTCGCCCGCCATCACCGCCACCGGCCTGGCCACGCTTGTGCTGGCGCCGCTGGGCGGCTTTGCGCTGAACCTGGCGGCCATCACCGCGGCGATCTGCATGGGGCGCGAGGCCCACGCCGACCCGGCCCGGCGCTACCCCGCGGCCATCGCCGCCGGGCTCATCTACATCATGGCGGGCCTGGCTGGCGGCGCTGTGGCCGGCCTGTTCAGCGCCTTCCCGCGCGAGATGGTGGCCGCATTGGCCGGGCTGGCACTGCTGGGCACGATCAGCAGCGCGCTGGGCGCGGCACTGGCCGTGGAGCGCCACCGCGACGCCGCCGCGCTGACCTTCCTGGTCACGCTCTCTGGCGTGTCGTGGTGGGGCGTGGGCGCGGCCTTCTGGGGCGTGCTGGCCGGAAGCGCGGCGATGTTGGTGCAACACTACCGGCGCCCTGATGCTGCAAAGACGAAGACATGAAACTGCTGTTCGTTGCCGACCCGCTTGAAAGCTTCAAGACCTACAAAGACACCACCTTTGCGATGATGCGCGAGGCCGCCGCGCGGGGTGCACAGATCCACGCTTGCGGGCCCGAGCAATTGAGCTGGCGCAGTGGCGGGCGGGTGCAGGCGCTGGTGCGGGCGATCAGCCTGACCGGCCGCTGCGACGATTGGTTCGTGCAGCGCACGCAGGCTGTTGCACCTCTGGCCGCGTTCGACGCCGTGCTGATGCGCAAGGACCCGCCTTTCGACTCCGAATATTTCTACGCCACGCACCTGCTCGAACACGCCGAGCGCGAAGGCGCGCGCGTGTTCAACAGCCCGCGCGCACTGCGCGACCACCCCGAAAAACTGGCGATCCTGGAATTTGCAGCGCTCATCGCGCCCACGCTCGTGACGCGCTCGGGCGAGGACATCCGCGCCTTCCATGCCGAGCATGGCGATGTGATCCTGAAGCCGCTCGACGGCATGGGCGGCATGGGCATCTTCCGCGTGCGCGCTGATGGCTTGAACCTGGGCGCGATCATCGAAACCCTCAACCAGGGCGGCGCGCAATCGGTGATGGTGCAGAAGTTCCTGCCGCAAATTGCCGAGGGCGACAAGCGCGTGCTCATCATCGACGGCGTGCCCGTGCCGCACTGCCTGGCGCGTATTCCGCAGGGCAGCGAGGTGCGCGGCAACCTGGCCGTGGGCGGCAAGGGCGTGGCGCGCGAGCTCAGCGCCCGCGACCGCGAACTGGCGCTGGCCGTGGGGCCTGTGCTGGCAGAGCGCGGGCTGCTGCTGGTGGGGCTGGACGTGATCGGTGACAGCATCACTGAAATCAACGTCACCAGCCCGACGTGCTTCCAGGAAATCACCCAGCAAACCGGGTTCGACGTGGCGAAGATGTTCATCGACGCGCTCTTTGCACATCTCAAACGTTAACCATGCCACTGCTGAATCTGCTCGACGCCCACCTGGCCTATGGCCACCATGCCCTGCTCGACGGTGCGGCCTTCACGCTCGATGCCGGCGAGCGCGTGGCGCTGATCGGGCGCAACGGCACGGGCAAGTCGTCGCTGTTGCGCGTGCTGGCCGGCATCGAGCCGCCCGACGACGGCAGCCTGCAACTCAGCCAGGGCCTGCGCCGTTTCTATGTGCCGCAAGAGCCGCTGTTCGATGAAGCCGCAACGGTGTTCGACGTGGTCAGCGTCGGCGTGGCCGAGGCGCGCGCGCTGCGTGAACGCTTCGAGGCGCATGCGCCGGGCGAAGACTTTGACGCCCTGCATTCGCGCATCGACCTGCTCGCAGGCTGGAACTGGGAACAGCGCGTGGATGAAGTCTTGCAGCGCCTGCACCTTGACCCGCTTGCCGTGGTGGGCAGCCTGTCGGGCGGCACGCGCAAACGGGTGGCGCTGGGCCAGGCACTGGCCGCGGCACCCGAGGTGCTGTTGCTTGACGAGCCCACCAACCACCTCGACCTGGACGCGATCGAATGGCTGCAAGGCCTGCTCGGTGAGTGGCGTGGCGGCTTGCTGGTGGTGTCGCACGACCGCGCCTTCATCGACGCCGTGGCCACCCGCATCGTCGAGCTCGACCGCGGCCAACTGCGCTCCTACCCCGGCAATTTCAGCGCCTTTGAAGCTGCCCAGGTGCGCGAGCTGGAGGCCGAAGGCCTGGCCAGCGCGCGCGCCGACAAGCTGCTGGCGCAGGAAGAAATCTGGGTGCGCAAGGGCGTGGAGGCGCGCCGCACGCGCAGCGTGGCACGCATTTCGCGGTTAGAGAAATTGCGCAGCGCCCGCGCCGCCCGGCGTGATCGGGCCGGCGCTGTGCGCCTGGCAGTGGACGCCGGCGAGCGCAGCGGCAAGCTGGTGGCCGAGCTTGACGACGTGAGCCTGCGCTTTGGTGAGCAAGTGGTGGTGCAGCGCTTCAGCACCAGCGTGATGCGTGGCGACAAGATCGGCTTCATCGGCCCCAACGGCGCGGGCAAGACCACGCTGCTCAAGCTGATCCTGGGTGAACTGGCGCCCACGTCGGGCACGGTGCGCCAGGGCACGCGCTTGCAGGTGGCGTACTTCGACCAGTTGCGCTCGGCGCTTGACTTGAACCAAACGTTGGCCGACACCATCAGCCCCGGCAGCGAATGGGTGGAGGTGAACGGCCAGCGCAAACACGTGATGAGCTACCTGGGCGATTTTTTGTTTGCCCCCGAGCGCGCCAATTCACCCGTGGCCACGCTGTCGGGCGGCGAGCGCAACCGCCTGCTGCTGGCCCGGTTGTTCGCCCTGCCAGCCAATGTGCTGGTGCTTGACGAGCCGACCAACGACCTGGACATCGACACGCTCGAATTGCTGGAAGAGTTGCTCCAGGCCTATGCCGGCACGGTGCTGCTGGTCAGCCACGACAGGCGCTTTCTGGACAACGTGGTCACCAGCGTCATCGCCTGGGAAGGCGAAGATCAACCCGGCCAGTGGCGCGAATACATCGGCGGCCATGAAGACTGGAAACGCCAGCGCGCGCGTGCGCTGGCCCAGGCGGCCAAGCCCGCTCCCGCACCGGCGCCGCAAAGGGCGGCCAGCAAGGCGCCCGCGGCACCGGCGCGCAAGCTCAGCTACAAGGAGCAGCAGGAATTGCGCACGCTGCCCCAGCGCATCCAGGCGCTGGAGGCGGAGCAGAAGTCGATCGATGAACGCCTGGCCGACGGCACGCTGTACGCCAGCGAGCCGCTGCGCGCCAGCGAGCTGCACGCGCGCCACGCTGCGATCGACGATGAACTGCTGCTGGCGTTGGAACGTTGGGAACAGCTCGGCGCGGTGGCCTGAAGCGGCGCCTCAGCGCCAGGCCCGAACGAAGCGGCGCCTTCAGCGCCGCAGGGCGCTGCGAAAACCTTCGTTGGTGGCCACCGGGTGGGTGCGGCTGATCATCAACGCGGCATGCAGATACAGCGCGTTGAGCAGCCGGCTGGCGCGGCCGCGGTCAAAGCCCGGCCAGCCGGTGATGTCGCGCAGGCTGCACGTGTGTTTCTTCAGCCGCTGCACCGCCGCGGCCAGCACGCCGGTGGCAGTCAGTTCGCGCAAGTCCATGCTCGCGGCAATGCGGTACGCCGCCTGGCCGGAGATTTCGGGCAACAGTTCTTCGCGCGCGCCGCGCATGGCCAGCTCCCACAACAGCGGGTTCAGCGCCACGTAATGCGCGGCCTCGCCCACGCGGGCGCGGTCGGGGTGGCCAGGCGGGCGCATCACCGCGGGCTCGACCTGCAAGACTTGCAATTCGGCCAGGCGCATGGCCAGGAACTGGCCCATGTCCATCGGGCAATGGGCCTGCTGTTCGGCGGGGAACAGGGTCAGCGGCACGACGCGGTCGCCGCACTGCAGATGCATCAGCACCGAGCGCTGGTGGCGCACGCTGGCGGCCACCACGTCGAGCACCTCACTCTGGCCGCCGTCTTGCTCGAAGCGCATCAGGTCTTGCACCAGCGACGGGCTGAGCGTGGAAAGGCGCGTGCTTGCGGCATTGAAGCCGTGATTGCGCTCAAGCTCATCAAGATAGCGCTTGAAGGCGCTGACGCGCATCAGGTCGGGCGAGCCGGGGGGGAGGGTGGATTCGTACATCGTTACAAACGTCTTGCGCCGTATGGTAACGGGCACTTACACCTGTGGCGAGCCCCGCCTTTCCACGCACCCCTTAAACCGGGCCCCTCTTGCTAACGTTTGCAGCCGGCGCCAAAAAGCCAGGTCGTGGCTGGTGGCGAAGTTGATGCGCATCAGCGTACTGGGCCGCGGCGGCACATGGAACAGCGTGCCCGGTGCGAGCAGCCACCCGTCATCCAGCAGCGCTCGCGCGGCACGTTCTGTGTCAGTGCCCACTTCTATCCAACCAAATAGCCCGCGTGGCGGCGTGGCAAATGTAAACCCGTGCGCCTGGGCCAACTTCACGACCCGAGCGCGCGCGGCAGCCAGGCGTTGGCGCAGGCGTTCGGCATGGCGCAACAGGTGGCCTTGCTCCAGGCAATGCGCCAGCGCCAGCTCGGGCCAGCTTGGCGTGGTGAGGCTGCTCAGCAACTTGGTGTCGACCAGGCGCTCCACCAGCGCAGCCGGCGCGGCCAGGTAACCGACCCGCCAGCCCGGCGCCAGGAACTTGGAAAAGCCCGACACGTAGAGGGTGCGGCGCAGGCCGTCAAGTGCCGCCAGGCGCGGCAGGTGCGGGCTGGCCAGGTGAGCGTAAGTGTCGTCTTCAACGATGTGCACATCGTGCTCATGCGCCAGTTGCAGCACCTGGTGGGCGGCTTGCAGCGACAACGATGCCCCGGTGGGGTTGTGCAGCACCGACACCGTGACGTACAGGCGCGGCTGGTGCGCCTTCATCAAACGCGCCATCACGGCCAGGTCGGGCCCGTCTTCGCCGCGCGGCACCGGTAGCAACTGCATGCCGGCGGCGGCCAGGCGCGCGTGTTCAACGGCCCAGCCGGGCTCGTCAACCAGCACCGGGTCGCCCGGGCGCAGCAGCGTGCGGGCGACGAAATCAAGCGCCTGCGTGGCGCCTTGTGTGGTGACGATCTGTTCGGTGCCGGCGCGAATGCCCAGCTCGGCCAGGCTGTGGCGCAGTTGTTCGCGCAGCCGCGGCTCGCCCGCCGGGTGGCCGTAGTGCAGCGCCGCGGCGGCCTGCTGCGGGTCGGCCAGCACCTTGCGCAGCGCCTGCTGCAGCAAGGGCAGATCCAGCCATTCGGCCGGCAAGGTACCCAGCCCGGGGCCACCCAGGTGTGCATCGCGCTGCAGCATGCCGCGGATGAGTGCGGTGGCGCTGGTGGGCAAAAGCCGCACCGTTGGCGCAGCCGCCGCATTGCGCACTCGCGCCGGCGCAGCGCGCTCGCGCACGAAGTAGCCGCGCTGCGGCCGCGCCTGCACCAGGCCGCGGGCCAGCAGGCGGTCGTACGCCGCGACCACTGTGCTCGGGCTCAGGCTTTGCGCGCGCGCGCATTCGCGGATCGACGGCAGCCGTGCGCCCGGCGCCAGCAGCCGCTGCTCGATGCGCTGCGCAAAGCGCTCGGCCAGTTGCTCGGCCAGGGTGGCATCGGCCCGGCGGCTCAGCGCGGGAGGTCGCATGTGCGGCTGCATGGGGCAATACAGATTGATGGGTGATTTGCAAAAGTGTACTGGTTCTGTGCTGCTGTCAATGTCTACACTGGCGCATGACCAGCCCCCACCCCGCAGCCGCTGCGGCCCACAACGCGGCACAGCGCGCCGGCCTGGCCTGGGGCCTGCTCGGCGTCGTGTTGTTTGCACTCACCTTGCCCATGACGCGCCTGGCCGTGGGCCCGCAAGAAGCGCCGCAATTGCCGCCGCTGTTCGTCACCGCCGGCCGCGCGGCGGTGGCCGGGTTGCTCAGCCTGGCGCTGCTGGCTGTGCTGCGCGTGCCGCGCCCGAGCGCGGCCCTGTGGCCGGTGCTGGGCATCAGCGCATTGGGCACGGTGGTGGGGTTCCCGTTGTTCCTGGCGCTGGCGCTGCGCCAGGTGCCGGCCATGCACGCCGCGGTGGTGACCGGCGTGCTGCCGCTGGCCACCGCGGTGCTGGCCGCCTGGGCCTTTGGCCAGCGCCCGTCACGCGGCTTCTGGGCCTGCGCCGTGCTGGGTTGTGCGCTGGTCATCGGCTTTGCGGCGTATGCCGGCGGCGGGCAGTTGCACGCGGCCGACGCCCTGCTGCTGGGCGCCGTGTTGAGTGCGGCCGTGGGCTACGTGGCCGGGGCGCGTGCGGCCGCACACATGCCGGCCTGGCGCGTCATCTGCTGGGTGCTGGTGTTGAGCCTGCCGCTCACGCTGCCGGTGGCGCTGGCCGTGCTGCCGGCGCAGCCGCAGGCCGTGCTGCCATCCGCCTGGCTGGGCTTTGCCTATGTCAGCCTGGTGTCGATGTGGCTGGGCTTTTTTGCCTGGTACCACGCCCTGGCCGTGGGCGGCGCGGTGCGCGTCAGCCAGGTGCAGTTGCTGCAACCCTTTCTGGCGCTGCTGTTCGCCGCGCCCATTGCCGGCGAGGCGCTGCAGCCGGCCACCCTGGTCTTTTCACTGGTGGTGATGGCCACCGTGTTTGCCGGCACGCGCATGCCGGTACAACGTTCGAAGGAAGTCGAACCAAGATGACCCACACCGTGAGCTGGACGACCGCTGCACGCGCTGCGCGCATGGAGCCTTCGGTGATTCGAGAAATCCTCAAGGTCACCGAGCGGCCCGACATCATCAGCCTGGCCGGCGGCCTGCCCGCGCCGCAGGGCTTTCCGGTGCAGGCGCTGCGCGAGGCCTGCCAGCGCGTGCTCACCGACACCCCGGCGCAGGCCTTGCAATACGCTGCCAGCGAAGGCTTCGGGCCACTGCGCGAATGGGTGGCTGGTGAGTTGCGCTCGCAGGGCATGGCAGTGCAGCCCGGCCAGGTGCTCATCACCAGCGGCTCGCAGCAGGGGCTGGACCTGCTGGGCAAGGTGTTGATCGATGCCGGTTCGCGCGTGGCGGTGGAGGCGCCCACCTACCTGGGTGCGCTGCAGGCCTTTGCGCCGTATGAATGCGAGTTTGTGGAAGTGCCGTGTGATGACGAAGGCCCGCTGCCCGATGGCCTGGCGCTGGCCCGCGGCGCGCGCTTCATCTACCTGCAACCCAACTTTCAGAACCCCAGCTCGCGCACCATGGGCGCGGCGCGGCGTGCGGCCGTGGTGCAACAAGCGGCGCGCCAGGGCCTGCCGCTGGTGGAAGACAACCCGTACGGTGAGCTGTGGTACGGCGCACCACCGCCGCCGCCGCTGGCCGCCGCGGCCGGTGAAGGTGCGCTGTACCTGGGGTCGTTTTCCAAGATCCTGGCGCCCGGTTTGCGCCTGGGCTACGTGGTGGCGCCGGCCGCTCTTTACCCCAAGCTGTTGCAGGCCAAGCAAGCCGCTGATTTGCACACGCCGGGCTTCAACCAGCGCGTGGCGCACGAGGTCATACGCAATGGCTTTCTGCGTAAGCACCTGCCCCGGGTGCGCGCGCGCTACCAGTTGCAGCGCGATGCCATGCATGCCGCGTTGCAACGCCACCTGCCCGCGGGCTGCCGCTGGCAACTGCCCAGCGGCGGCATGTTCTTCTGGGTCGAGCTGGGCGGCATTCGCGACACCACGGCCCTGTTGCCGCAAGCCGTGGCCCGCGGCATGGCCTATGTGCCCGGCGCGCCGTTCTATTGCGGCGTGCCGCGGCGCGATAGGCTGCGCCTGAGTTTCGTCACCGCCACACCAGACGAGATCGACACGGGTGTGACCGCGCTGGGTCAGCTCTTACACGACACGCCATCATGAAACACCGCTTTCATCAACTCGATGTCTTCACCGCGCAAGCCCTGCGCGGCAACCCGTTGGCCGTGGTGCATGGCGCGCAAGGCTTGAGTGATGCGCGCATGGCCGCGTTCGCGCGCTGGACGAATCTGTCGGAAACCAGCTTCCTGTTGCCGCCGACGCAGCCCACGGCCGACTACCGCGTGCGCATCTTCACCCCGGCACGCGAACTGCCCTTCGCCGGCCACCCCACCCTGGGCAGTTGCCAGGCCTGGCTGCTGGCCGGCGGTGTGCCGCGGCAGGGCGACGAAGTGGTGCAGGAATGCGGCGTGGGCCTGGTGCGTGTGCGGCGCGATGGCACGCGCCTGGCCTTTGCCGCGCCGCCGTTGCAACGCAGCGAGGTTGAACCCAGGGTGTTGGCGCTGGTGCTCAAGGCCCTGGGCCTGAGCGCCAGCAGCGTGCGCGCCGCGCAGTGGCTGGAAAACGGCCCGCGCTGGCTTGGCCTGCTGCTGGCCGATGCGCACACCGTGCTGGCCGTGCAGCCCGACGCCGCCGCGCTGAAGGGCCTGGCCACGGTGGGCCTGGTGGCGCCCCAGGCGGCCGGCGCCGACAGCGACTTCGAGGTGCGCGCCTTCGTCGGCGACCTGGGCGTGTATGAAGACCCGGTGACCGGCAGCCTGAATGCCGGGCTGGCGCAATGGCTGATCGCCGATGGCCTGGCCCCGGCGCGCTACGTGGCGGCCCAGGGCACGGCGATGCAACGCGCCGGGCGCGTGCACATCACCAGCCAGGGCAGCGAGGTCTGGGTCGGTGGCGAGGTGCAGGCCTGCATCGAGGGCACGGTCGATTTGTGAATGGCCCCAGGGCCGCGCTGCGCCCACATTTTCTTGAGCGATCATCGGTTCATTGACTCGCCCTGGAACGCCGCCATGACCACCGAAGAACTGTTCCGCGAAGACGCGCTGCTGGCGCAGTGCAGCGCCACCGTGATCGGCCACGACGCCCTGGGCGTGGTGCTCGACCGCACGGTCTTCTACCCCTTGGGCGGTGGCCAGGCCGGTGATGCCGGCGAGCTGGTGCTGGCCGGCGGCGAGCGCATCAAGGTGGCCGACACGCGCAAGGGCGCCGCGCCCGGCAGCATCAATCATGTGTTGGCCGATGCTGCGCAGTTGGCGCAGTTGCCTGTGGGCACCACCGTGCAGGCCTGCATCGACGTGGCGCCCCCGCCCGCCC
>JAYUPO010000005.1:0-5613 GCA_043760085.1 Burkholderiales bacterium | reverse complement strand
CGGCCAGTTCCTCAATGCCGAGCCGGGCGCGGCGCGGCTGCTGGGCATCTTGAGCCTGCAGTCGCTGCCGCGGCGCTTGTTGCTCGATTTCCGCGATGTCTTCGAAGCCGGCTTTGCGTTCGACAGCGTCGCGGGCGACGTCAGCGTGGCCAAGGGCGTGGCCAGCACGCGCAACCTGCGCATGCGCGGTGTGCAAGCCACCGTGTTCCTGGACGGTGCGGCCGACCTGCAACGCGAGACGCAGGAGCTGCAAGTGTTGATCGTTCCTGAAATCAATGCCGGCGCGGCCTCGCTGGCTTACGCCGCGGTCAACCCGATCATCGGCCTGGGCACGTTCGTGGCCCAACTGGTGCTGCGTCGCCCGCTCATGCTGGCCGGCACGCGCGAGTTTCATGTCTCAGGATCATGGGGCGCGCCCAAGGTCGAGCGCATCGAGCGCCTGCCCGGGGCCAAGTTGCCCGAAGACGCGCCGGCGCCGCCCACCGTGGCAGGCGCGGCCAGCGCGGCCAGGAAAGCCACCACGCCATGAAGCTTGCCGCTGTGCAGATGGTTTCCACGCCCGACGTGGGCCGCAACCTTGATGCCGCGGCCCGGCTGGTGGCCCAGGCCGCCGAAGCCGGCGCGCAGCTCGTTTGCCTGCCCGAGTATTTCTGCCTCATGGGCCGCAGCGATGACGACAAGTTCGCCATCGCCGAAAGCCCGGGCAGCGGGCCGATCCAGGACATGCTGGCGCAGACCGCACAGCGCCACCAACTCTGGCTGGTGGGCGGCACGCTGCCGCTGCGCGAGGCGGGTCAACACAAGCTGCGTAACGCCAACCTCGTCTACGGGCCCGACGGCGCCTTGGCCGCGCGCTACGACAAGATCCACCTGTTCGCCTACGCCAACGGCCGCGAGGCCTACGACGAGGGCCGGGTGCTCGAACCCGGCACGCAAGCAGTCGCCGTGCAATGCGGCGCGCTGCGCGTGGGGCTGTCGGTGTGCTACGACCTGCGCTTCCCCGAGCTGTACCGCGGCCTCATGTTGCCGCCGTGCGACGTGCTGTGCGTGCCCTCGGCTTTCACCCACACCACGGGGCAGGCGCACTGGGAGCTGTTGCTGCGCGCGCGGGCCGTTGAGAACCAGTGCTACGTGGTGGCGGCTGCGCAGGGTGGGCGCCACGAAAATGGCCGCCGCACCTGGGGCCACAGCCTGGTGGTGGGGCCCTGGGGTGATTTGCTGGGGTGTCTGCCCGAAGGGGAAGGCGTGGTCTGTGCTGAGCTGGATCGCGCGCACTTGCAGCAAGTGCGCAGCCAGTTGCCCGCCTTGCAGCACCGCCGTGCTTAAGGGGTGCGGTCACGCAGGTATGGGGCATCGGGTAGAATGCGCGGCCCACACCCGACTCCGCATATGGCCACAAAACGCTCTACCGTTCCCGCTGTTTCGGACACCGGCGCGCGCTTGCGTCAAACGCAGGCCGAATATTCCGCGGCGCGGCCCAACAGCGGCCCGGGCTCCCGGCCCATGATGTCCAGCTCCAAAATGTACGTTTGCCGCAAGTGCCAGGCAAACTTCAAAACCGGCGACGGCAAGCCCGACCCGCGCCTGCCTGGCCTGGGCAAGTGCAACAAGTGCCTGGCCGCGGCCACCGCGGTGGCGGCCTGAAGGTTTAAGGCAATTCGGCGCGGCGCGGCAAGTCTGCGCCGCGCCGTGAACACGTCAAGGCTGCGGCACGCGCGGCAAATGCCAGCACCTCGGCCAGCACCTCGGCCAGCACCGCGGCATCCATGTCACGCAGCGCCGTGGCGCTGAGCGCGCCGCGCTCGGCCAGCGCGGTCAGCATGGCAGCCTGAAAGGTGTCTCCGGCGCCCACGGTGTCCACCACCGCCACGCGCACCCCGGCCACGTCCTGCGCGCCGTGCGCGGTGAACGCCGTGGCCCCTTCGCCGCCGCGCGTCAGCACCACCAGCGTCACGCCCTGCGCCAGCCACTGCGCCGCCAAAACGGCTGCGTCCACGCCGGGGTACAGCGAGGCCAGATCTTCGTCGCTGATCTTCAGCACGTGGGTGCGCGGCAGCATCCAGTTCAGGGCGTCGCGCCAGCGCTCGATGTCGGGCTCCACGTTCAAACGGATGTTGGGGTCGTAGGCGATCAGGCTGCGCCGGTGTTCGCGCTCCACCAAGGCGCGCTGTGTGTCGGCCACCGGTGGCACCACCATGGCATAGCTGCCGAAGTGAAAGGCCCGCGCTGCGGCCGGCACCTGCTGCAGCGCGGCCAGCGGCACCTGGCGGTCCGCCGCGCCTTCGCCATAGAACGCATACGACGGCACGCCTTGCGCGTCCAGCCCCACCAGGCTGAGTGTCGTGGGGGCGGCCACATGCTGGGCACACGCGGTGCTGACGCCTTCATCGCGCAGCGCGCGCTCCAGACGCTGGCCCAGGAACCCGGTGGACAGCGCGCCGAAGAACGCCACCGGCTGGCCCAGGCGGGCCAGGCCAATGGCCACGTTCAGCGGCGAGCCGCCGATGCGCGCGTCCAGCGCGGTGCCGGTGGCGGTGTCGCCGGCGGCGAATACGTCCATCAGCGCTTCACCGCAAACCACGAACATGTCGTCTCCAAAAAGTAGTTGTAAACCTGGGGCCGTGTGCGCTGTGCATTGCGCCGCCGGGCATGCCGGTGCGCCGGCGGGAGGGCGCGAATATCGCCCGCGCGCCGCGGTTTGACCACCGGGTAATCCATTAATCAATCCACTTGATTTATTTATCAAGCCTGGCCAGAATCGCCCCCCGCCAAGCCTGCAAACCGCGCAGCGCCCGCGCCCTTCACGCCCTCAACCATCCGGAGACAACCCTCATGCACACCCAGACCCTGATCGCCGTTGTGGCCGCCGCCTTGCTGAGCAGCGGCGCCGCCCTGGCCCAAAAACAACCCGTCATCGGCCTGATCACCAAGACCGAAACCAACCCGTTCTTCGTGAAGATGAAAGAAGGCGCGCAGGCCGAAGCCAAGAAGCTCGGCGCCAAGCTGATGACCGCCTCGGGCAAGAAAGACGGTGACACCGCGTCGCAGATCACGGCGATTGAAAACATGGTCACGGCCGGTGCCAAGACCATCCTCATCACCAGCAGCGGCGACGCCATCGGCCCGGCGGTGAAGAAGGCCCAGGCCAAGGGCGTGCAAGTGATTGCGCTGGACAGCCCGTTCGATGGTGCTGACGCCCTGTTCGCCACCGACAACTACAAGGCCGGCGTGCTGATCGGCCAATACGCCAAGGCCGCGCTGGGTGGCAAGCCGGCCAAGATTGCCATGCTCGACCTGTTCCCCGGCCACCCGGTGGGTGCGCAGCGCCACAACGGCTTCATGAGCGGCTTTGGCCTGAAGGCGAATGATGCCAAGAGCAACGAGCTGAGCGCCACGCCTGAAACCGTGTGCGCCGCCGACACCGACGGCAACCAGGCCAAGGGCCAGACGGCGATGGAAAACTGCCTGCAAAAAGACCCGGCGATCAACGTCGTCTACACCATCAATGAGCCGGCCGCGGCGGGTGCGTACAACGCGCTGAAGAAAGCCGGCAAGGACAAGGGCGTGATCATCGTGTCGGTTGACGGCGGCTGCGCCGGCGTGGCCGACGTGAGCAAGGGCGTGATCGCCGCCACCAGCCAGCAGTACCCGCTGAAGATGGCCGCCATGGGCGTGGCCGCGGGCGTGGAATACGCCAAGGGTGGCAAAAAAGCCAGCGGCTATGTGGACACGGGCGTGACGCTGATCGCCAACAAGGCCGTGGCCAACGTGGACAGCAAGGACGTCAAGACCGGCACCGACCTGTGCTGGGGCAAGAAGTAACTTCTTGCTGAAGTGGCGCCGGCAACGGCGCCACGGTTTCCCCGTTCGAACAGCGCTTGAACCGTGGGCCTTGTGGCTCCGGTTCAAGCGTCTGCATGGCCAAAAGCCGAGGTTGCGATGAGTGCCATCAAAGACAAGCTACCGCCCTTGAGCCAGTTCGGCCCCTTTATCGCCCTGGCCGTGGCCAGCGCGGTCTTTGGTACCACCACCGAAAACTTTTTTACCGGTGCCAACTTTGCGCTGATCCTGCAGCAGGTGATGGTCGTGGGCGTCATCGCCATCGGCCAGACGCTGATCATCCTCACTGCCGGCATCGACTTGTCGTGCGGCATGTTGATGGCCCTTGGCAGCATCGTCATGACCAAGTTCGCCGTCGAACTCGGCATGCCGCCGGCCCTGGCCATCCTGTGCGGCATTGCCGCGAGCATGTTGTTCGGCCTGGCCAACGGCCTGCTGGTCACGCGCATCAAGCTGCCGCCGTTCATCGTCACGCTGGGCACCTTCAACATCGCGTTCGCCATCACGCAGCTCTATTCGTCAGCGCAGACCGTGAACGAAGTGCCCGAGATGATGACCTGGCTGGGCAACACGTTCGATGTCGGCGGCACGCAGATCGCCTATGGCGTGGTGTTGATGTTGCTGTTGTACCTGGGCACCTGGTTCTGGTTGCGCGACACGGCTTCAGGCCGCCACGTTTATGCTGTGGGCAACAACCCCGAAGCCACGCGCCTGGTGGGCATTCCCACCGATCGCGTGCTGCTTGGCGTTTACGTGCTGGCCGGTCTGTTTTACGGCATCGCGGCCCTGTTAACCGTTGCCCGCACCGGCGTGGGCGACCCAAATGCCGGGCAGACCGAAAACCTCGACGCCATCACCGCCGTGGTGCTGGGCGGCACCAGCTTGTTCGGCGGGCGTGGCATCGTGCTGGGCTCGCTGGCCGGGGCCATCGTGGTGGGCGTGCTGCGCAATGGCCTCACGCTGATGGGCGTGTCTTCCGTCTACCAGGTGCTCATCACCGGCATCCTGGTGATCCTGGCCGTGGCGGTGGATCAACTCTCGCGCAAGGGAGGGCGCTGACCATGGCAACCCCTCAAATCGTTATGCAGGCCACTGGCCTGGTCAAGCGCTATGGGCAGGTCACGGCGCTCGATGGCTCTGACTTCGAACTGCGCGCCGGCGAAATTTTGGCCGTGATCGGTGACAACGGCGCGGGCAAGTCTTCGCTCATCAAGTGCCTGTCGGGCGCCACCATTCCCGATGAAGGGCACATCGTGCTCGATGGCCAGCCCATCCACTTCAAGAGCCCGATCGATGCACGGCGCATGGGCATCGAAACGGTCTATCAAGACCTCGCCGTGGCCCCGGCCATGACGATTGCCGAGAACCTGTTCCTGGGCCGCGAATTGCGCCGCGAAGGCTGGGCCGGCAGCGTGCTGCGCATGCTCGACAAGAAGAAGATGCTGGAAGTGAGCATCGCGCGCATGCAAGACCTGAAGGTGGGCATCCGCTCGATGACGCAGGCGGTGGAAACGCTGTCCGGCGGCCAGCGCCAGTGCGTGGCCGTGGCGCGCGCGGCGGCCTTTGCCGAACATGTGGTGATCCTGGACGAGCCCACCGCCGCGCTGGGCGTGAAGGAAGGCAACATGGTGCTTGAACTGATTCGCCGCGTGCGCGACAAAGGCCTGCCGGTGGTGCTGATCTCGCACAACATGCCGCATGTCTTCGAGGTGGCCGACCGCATCCACGTGGCCCGCCTGGGCCGCCGCGCCGCGGTGCTGAACCCGAAGAAGA
>JAYUPO010000004.1:0-5625 GCA_043760085.1 Burkholderiales bacterium | reverse complement strand
GCAACACCAACAGCAGCAACCACAACCGCGAGCAGCCGCAACCGCTTCGTTGCCGCAGGGTGCAGCCCCCTATGGCCTGTTCGCGCGCCTGCTCTATGGCACGGGCATGCGGCTGACGGAAGGCCTGCGGTTGCGCGTGAAAGACATCGAATTTGAACGCCGTGCCGTCGTGGTGCGTCACGGCAAAGGCGGCAAAGACCGCGTGGTGATGCTGCCGGCATCGCTCGAAGCACCCCTGCGCGCCCAGCTTGCCGCCGCCCACGCGCTGTGGGCTGCCGATCGTGCCTGTGGCCTGCCTGGGGTGGAGGTGCCCTATGCGCTGGCGCGCAAGTACCAGCGCGCAGCCGTCTCATGGGCGTGGTTCTGGGTCTTTCCGCAAGCCGAACCTTCGGTCGATCCACGCGGCGCCGGTGTACGCCGCCACCATCTGTACGACGGTTCGTTCCAGCGCGCTTTCAAGCGCGCCCTGGAAGCCGCTGACATCAACAAGCTCGCCAGCCCGCACACGCTGCGCCACTCTTTCGCCACGCACTTGCTTCTGGCCGGATACGACATCCGCACCGTGCAAGAGCTGCTCGGTCATGCCGACGTCACCACGACCATGATCTACACCCACGTGCTCAATCTTGGCGGCGGTGCCGTGCGCAGCCCGCTCGATGCGCTCGATGGCATGGGCTTGATCGTGCCGTCCGCCGCAGCCTCGTCCACCCAGCCCACGGCGCCTGGCGTGCCGCCCATGCGCCCCGGTGGCACCCACTTTGCCCGTGAGCCCGAGCCGTGTTACCGCGCCTGCCCGATTACGCCGAGCTTCACTGCCACAGCAATTTCAGCTTTCTGAGCGGCGCCTCGCACCCGCACGAGCTCGTCGCCCAGGCGCGCTTGCGTGGCTACAGCGCGTTGGCGTTGACGGATGAATGCTCGCTGGCCGGTGTGGTGCGTGCGCATGAGGCCGCGCGCGAGCAGGGGTTGAGGCTGATCGTTGGTGCCGAAATGCGCCTGGCCAGAATGCCCCCAACGCGCGACTTGCCCGTGGCGGCCGCGCCACTGGCCGCGTCACTTGCTGCGCCTGCGGCGAACGACACGCCCAACACACCCAACACACCCAACCCGCATCACGCGCTAAGCGCGCTGAGCGCATCTAACGCCACCAACCGACCCAGCGCACCGCATGCGTCAGCACACCACCCCACTGGCGCTGGCGCGCGCCTGCTGCTGCTGGCGCAGTCGCGCCGCGGCTATGGCAACCTGTCGCAATGGGTCACCGTGGCGCGCCGGCGCGCGGCCAAGGGCAGCTACCAGGCCTTGGCGGGGGATGTCGAAGGCCGCGTGCCCCATGCCCCTTACCTGGCCGGGCTGCCGGGCTGTTTTGCTGTGTTGGTGCCCGAGCCCGATCAACCGTTCGAGGCCATGTTCGCCCACGCCATGTGGCTGAAAACCTGGTTCGGCAGTGGCGGTGGCAGCCACGGCAACGAGCCGCGCTGCGCCATTGCGGTGGCACTGCTGCGCCGCCCGCATGAGGCGCGCATGTTGGCCACGCTGGAACGGGTGGCCGCGTTCACCGGCCTGCCGCTGGTGGCCAGTGGTGCCGTGCGCATGCATGCGCGCTCGCGCAAGCCGCTGCTCGATGTGCTCACCGCCACGCGCTTGAAGACCACCGTGGCTGAAGCCGGCCATGCCCTGGCGGCCAACGCCGAGGCGCATTTGCGTTCGCGCGCCCGCCTGGCCCAGTTGTATCGGCCTGAATGGTTGCAGGCCACGTTAACCGTTGCATCGAGCTGCGTCTTCTCGCTCGACGAGCTGCGCTACGAATACCCCGAAGAGATCGTCCCGGCCGGCCACACGGCTACAAGCTGGCTGCGTGCGCTCACCGAAGAAGGCGCTGCGCGCCGCTTCGCGGCGGGCGTGCCAGTGGCCGTGCGCGCCACGCTTGAACATGAGTTGGCACTGATCGGTCAACTCAAGTTCGAGCCCTACTTCCTCACCGTGGCCGACATCGTGCACTGGGCGCGTGCCCAGGGCATCTTGTGCCAGGGCCGCGGCAGCGCGGCCAATTCAGCCGTGTGTTATTGCCTGGGCATCACGGAAGTCGACCCGGCGCGCATGAGCCTGCTGTTCGAACGCTTCATCAGCGCCGAGCGCAACGAACCACCTGATATTGACGTTGATTTCGAACACCAGCGCCGCGAAGAAGTCATCCAGTACATCTACCGCAAATACGGCCGCCACCGCGCCGCGCTGACGGGTGTCGTCATCAGCTACCGGCCGCGCTCGGCGCTGCGCGATGTGGGCCGCGCCTTGGGCTTTGATTTGCAGCGCATCGATGCCGTGGCCAAGGCGGCGCACGGCCATTCGCGCAGCGTCGGCGCCGAGGTGTTGAGCGACAACGGCTTTGACCCCGCCGAGCGCAGCTGCCGCCTGTGGCTGGAGTTAACGGAACTGATGATTGGCTTTCCGCGCCACCTGAGCCAGCACCCGGGCGGCTTCGTCATCGCGCGTGACGATCTGTCGCGCCTGGTGCCGGTGGAAAACGCCGCCATGGCCGGGCGCAGCGTGATCCAGTGGGACAAAGACGATCTTGATGCCCTGGGCTTGATCAAGGTCGACATCCTGGCCCTGGGCATGCTCTCGGCCATCCGCCGCGCGCTGGCTTTTGTCGCCTTCAAGCAGGGGTTAAGCGCGTTCACCATGCAGCAGGTGCCGGCTGAAGACGCCACGGTCTACGACATGCTCTGCAAAGGCGACAGCGTGGGCACCTTCCAGGTCGAGAGCCGGGCGCAGATGAGCATGCTGCCGCGCTTGCAGCCGCGTAGTTTTTATGATCTGGTGATTGAAGTCGCCATCGTTCGCCCCGGCCCCATCCAGGGCGGCATGGTCCACCCCTACCTGCGCCGCCGTTCGGGCGAAGAGCCCGTGGTCTACCCCAGCGCAGAAGTGCGCCAGGCCTTGGCGCGCACACTGGGCGTGCCGATCTTTCAAGAGCAGGTGATGCAGTTGGCCATCCTGGCGGCCGACTTCACCCCCGGCGAGGCTGACGCGCTGCGCCGCGCCATGGCGGCCTGGAAGCGCAAGGGCGGCCTGGGGCCGTTCTACGACCGGCTGGTGGGCCGCATGGTTGAAAAGGGCTATGCGCTGGAATACGCCCAGGCCATCTTCAAGCAAATTGAGGGCTTCGGTGAATACGGTTTCCCCGAAAGCCACGCCGCCAGTTTTGCCCTGCTGGTGTACGTCAGCGCCTGGCTCAAGCACCACCACCCTGATGCGTTTTTGGCCGCGCTGCTGAACAGCCAGCCGATGGGTTTTTATGCCCCGGCGCAATTGGTGCGCGATGCGCGCGAGCATGGCGTGGCGGTGCTGGCGGTGGATGTGCTGTGCAGCGAATGGGACACGGTGTTGCAATCCGAGGCGGGTTCAGCCGGCGCACAGCCACCCCCCGCCCACTCGGCCTGTGCAAAGCACGGTTATGCGGTTCGCCTGGGCTTGAGCCGCATCAGCGGCTTGGCTGAAAGCGCGGCGCAGCGCCTGCTGGCCGCGCGCGCGCAGGCCCCTTTTGCGAACGCCGAAGACCTGGCCCGCCGCGCCGAGCTTGATGCGCTGGCGCTGCACCAGTTGGCTGAATCCGGCGCGCTGCAAGGCCTGGCCGGCCACCGCCACCAGGCGGCGTGGGGCGTGGCCGGCATCGATGCGCGCGCCACACCGCTGTTGAAAGTCACGCGCACGCAAGAGGCCGCCGCGCAACTGCCCGCGCCGCTGCCGGCGCAGGAGATGCTGGCCGACTACCGCACCACCGGCTTGTCTTTGACCACGCACCCGCTGGCCTTGCTGCGGGCACAGATGTCTAACTTCAAGGTGCAGCCGGCAGTGCAGTTGCGCCAGGCGCGCAACGGCCAGGTGGCGCGTGCCAGCGGCCTGGTCACGCACCGGCAGCGGCCCGAAACGGCCAAGGGCGTGGTCTTCGTCACCCTGGAAGATGAAACCGGCAGCGTCAACATCATCGTCTGGCCGGCCGTGGCGCTGGCCTACCGGCGCGCGCTCATGGGCAGCCGGCTGCTCACGGTTTATGGCACCTGGCAAAGCCAGGGCGAGGTGCGCCACCTGGTGGCGCGCAGGTTGGTTGACCACACCGAACTGCTGCACGGGCTGGTCACGCACAGCCGCGACTTCAGGTGATGCAGCGCCGCAGCATCAGGCTTGATCGTCCCCCGCCGGCGCCCGCTTGCGGCCATGCAGCATGGCCGCGGCCAGGTTCTCCCGGTGCCGCCATGAAGCCAGCAGCACCCCGCCCACATGCAGCGGCAGCAGCAGGTAAAACAGCTCGCCGCTGCTTTCGTGCAACTCAGCCAGCCACTCCCGGCCCCAGAACGCATCGGTCACGTACAGCGCGCCGCTGGCCGCCGCCAGCACGCTGAAGCCCAGCAGTGCCACGATCATCCAGCCGCCCAACGGGTTGTGGTTCAGGTGGCGGCGCTCGCGGCCGCGCAGCACATCGCGCGCATAGGCCATTGCCACCTGCGGCGCAGGCACGAAAGCGGCAAACCGCATGCTGCGTAGGCCAATGAAACCCAGCAGTGTGCGCAGCGCCGCCAACGCCAGCACGCCATAGCCAATCCACTCGTGAATGCGCCCGGCTTCGTGGCTGGCCAGCGCCGCAACCACGGCCAGTGCCAGCGCCCAGTGCAGCACGCGCAACGGCCGGCTCCACACCGCCACCAGGCCCTGCGCTGGCGTCATGGCGTTCAGCGTGCCCGGGTGGGAACGGCGGCCAGCGTCACCGGGTGGAAGTAGGCCTCGACGCGCTCGCCCTTGTCGTTCAGCGCATACACCTCGTAGCAGCCGCCGTCTTCCTTGATGCGCCGCACCTTCCAGCCCTGCGCGGCGAGCATTTCTTCCAGCTTGGTCTGCGGCTGCCAGCCGCTCTTCGGGCCGGAATCGCAAGTGGCCAGGCCGGTGGCCTGGGCGTGAGCCGCAGCAACGAACGCCGCGCCCAGCAACATCTGGCGCAGCCATGACAATCTGACCATGGGGAAAACCTCCTGTTGATTTGACCGCAGCAGCCGGCATTGTTGCGCCGCCACGTTTCGCCTTCGTGAAGGTCAAGGCAATGGGGCTTCGCCCTTTCTTGATCCCGGCGGGGCGACCGAGCCCCAGCCGGGCTTGGCGCGCTCACTTATACGCTTCCGCTCAAGTCTCATGTTAATTCTGCTGTCACCCGCCAAGACCCTGGACACCGACACGCCCGTGCCCAGCGCGCTGCGCCAGGCCACCACCGAGCCGCTGTTCAGCGCCCAGGCGCAGCGCCTGATCAACACCTTGAAGCGCAAGGGCCCGCGCGCCGTGGCCAAGCTGATGGGCTTGTCGAGTGCACTGGCGCAGCTCAACGTGCAGCGCTACCGGGCCTTCAGCCTGCCGGCCACGCCGGCCAACAGCCGCCCGGCGGTGCTCACCTTCGCCGGCGATGTGTACACCGGGCTGGACGCGCCCAGCCTGAGCACGGCCGATCTGCTCTGGGCGCAGGAACACCTGGTGATCCTGTCGGGCCTGTACGGCGCGCTGCGCCCGCTCGATGCCCTGCAGCCCTATCGCCTTGAAATGGGCACCACGCTGCCGCTGGGCCGGGCCAGGAACCTG
>JAYUPO010000003.1:0-2295 GCA_043760085.1 Burkholderiales bacterium | reverse complement strand
CCGACTTGATGCCGTCTGACCTGATTGGTGTGAGCGTGTTCGAACGCAGCAAGGAAACCTTCGTCTTCCACCCCGGCCCGGTGTTCACCCAGTTGCTGCTGGCCGACGAGATCAACCGCGCCGGGCCCAAGACGCAAAGCGCGCTGCTCGAAGCCATGGAAGAACAGCAGGTCTCGGTGGACAACGAAACCCGCGCCCTGCCGCGGCCCTTCTTCGTCATCGCCACGCAAAACCCGACCGAGCAACTCGGCACCTACCCACTGCCCGAAAGCCAGCTCGACCGGTTCTTGCTGCGCATCACCCAGGGCTACCCGGACCGTGCATCGGAACGTGCCCTGCTCATCGGCGAAGACCGGCGCGACGCCGTGGCCCGCATGCGGGCGGTGATGACGCCCGAGCAACTGGCCCAGGTGCAGGCCGCCGTGCCCAAGGTGCACGCCGCCGACCCGCTGCTCGACTACCTGCAAGCGCTGATCGCCGCCACGCGCAGTGGCCAATGGTTCACCGAAGGCCTGAGCCCGCGCGCCGGCATCGCGGTGCTGCGGGCGGCCAAGGCGCGTGCGCTGATGGCGCAGCGCGACTACGTGGCGCCTGATGACATTCAAGCCATCCTGCCGCAAGCCATCGCACACCGCCTGACGCCCGTTTCCGGCGCCGGGCGCGGCAGCATCGAACAGGTGCGGGCGATGATCGAGGCCATCGCCATTCCGTGAGCATTTGCCGATGACGGCCACCACGCTGCGCGACCCTGCGCCCGCTCCACCGCCTTGGTGGGCGGCGCGCCAGCGCCTGCAAGCCTGGTGGCTGGCGCGCGTGCCGGCGAGTGACAACTGGCTGCTCACGCAGCGCAACATCTACATCATGCCCACCAAGGGCGGCGTGGCCTTTGCGGTGCTGGTGTTGCTGCTGCTCATCGGCAGCATCAACTACCAGCTCAACCTGGGCTATGCGCTGACGTTCCTGCTCGCCGGTGCGGGGTTGGTCTCGATGCACATCACGCATGGCGTGTTGCGCGGGCTGAGCCTGCACCTGCGGCCGTCGCCGCCGGCTTTTGCCGGCGAGCCGGTGACGCTGGAAGTGGTGATGACCAACCCCGGCGCGGCGCGCCACGGCGTGGGCTTGCGCTATCGCGAACGCCGTGGCCTGGGCCGCGGTGCGCGCGCACCCGGTGGCTCGGAACGCCGCCAGGGCCAGAACGACGTCTGGTGCGACGTGCCCGCCCAAGGCCAGGCCAGTGCGCGCTTGACCATGGTGCCGCCGCGCCGCGGCTGGCATGCGGTGCCGATGCTGGTGGTGGAAACGCGCTTCCCCTTCGGCCTGTTTCGCGCCTGGAGCGTGTGGCGCCCGGCGGCGCGGGTGCTGGCCTACCCGGCCCCTGAACGCCCCGCCGCGGCGCTGCCCGGCGCGCGCACCCTGCGCGGTGAACACAGCGCCAACACGCGCAGCGAAGGCAGCGAACTCGAAGGCGTGCGCGCCTGGCGCCGCGGCGACACGCTGCGCCAGATCGCCTGGAAGAAGGCGGCGCGTACCGGCGAACTCGTCAGCCGCGAAGGCAGCAGCAGCGCCAGCCGCGAGCTGTGGCTCGACTGGCACGCCACCCAACTCGGCGGCACCGAAGAGCGCCTGGCGCGCCTGTGCGCCTGGGTGCAGGCCGGTGAACACAGCGGCATGGCCTATGGCCTGAAATTGCCCGGGCTGCAACTGCCGCCCGGCCAGGGCGACGGCCACCGCCGCCATTTGCTGGAGACCCTGGCCCTGTGGCGCTGAGCATGCAGCGCCCGCGCTGGCCAGGCTTCGGCAACTTGCCGCGCGACGCGCGCGACACCTTGTTCCTGTTGGCCGTGGTGGCCTGGACGCTGGCCCCGCATGTAAGCCACCTGCCGTGGTGGTGCAGCGGCATCAGCGCCCTGATGCTGCTGTGGCGCGCCCAGCTCGCCCTGGCCAACGCGCCGCTGCCCAGGCGCTGGGCAGTGGTGGGTGTGCTGGGCGTGGGCATGTTGCTCACGTTGTGGACAGAAGGCACGCTGATCGGCAAGCAGGCCGGCGTGACGCTGCTGGTGCTGCTGCTGGCGCTGAAGACGCTGGAGCTGCGTGCCAGGCGCGACGCCATGGTGGTCTTCTTCCTCGGCTTCTTCGTCGTGCTGACGAACTTTCTGTATTCGCAGTCCCTGCTCACCGCGCTGGCCATGCTGGGCGCGGTGGCCGGGCTGCTCACGGCGCTGGTTCTGGCCCTCATGCCGGTGGGCCGCCCGGCGCTGCGCCACGCCGGCGCCATTGCCGCACGCGCCGCCTTGC
>JAYUPO010000002.1:0-16092 GCA_043760085.1 Burkholderiales bacterium | reverse complement strand
CACCAGGCGCAGCGCCACGCCGACCATGGCGCGGCGGCGGGTCAGGTCGGGCTCGACGCGGATGTTGTCGATCAAGGTGTCGAGCTTGGGGTTGGAATAGCGCCCGGCGTTGAAGGTGCCCAGGCCGGCCTTGTCAAACGTTCGAAACAAGCCATTCAGGGATTGCCAGGCGTCGGGGCTGGCCGTCCAGCCGTATTCGATGAAGCTGGCCGTGCCCTGGCTCAACTTGGGGAAGAACTGGTTGGTCGGCGAGGCGCGCAACTGGGTGCGAATGCCCACCTGCGACAGCATGCCCGAAATCGCCAGGCAGACGTTTTCGCGCCAGGCCACGTTCACGCAATCGAGCGTGACCGCAAAGCCCTGCGGGTAGCCGGCCTCGGCGAGCAGGGCGCGCGCCTTGGCCGGGTCGAACGGCAGGCGCTTGTCGAGTTCGGGCAACGAGCCATCGACCTTGGTGGACAGGAACGCCCCGGTGGGCACGGCGGCACCGCGCAACACCTTGCTGATGATGAGGTCAACATTGATCGCCTGGTAGACCGCGCGGCGCACGCGCAGGTCCTTGAACGGGTTGCGGTCTTTCACGCTGCCTTCCACCAGCTCGTCGCGGGCCTGGTCGAAAGTGAGGTATTGCTGGCCGATGTCGGCCATCTGCGCCAGGGTGATGCGCGGCTCCTTCTTCAGCCGCTCGATGTCCTGGTAGGGCGGGTCCATCACCAGGTCGACCTCGCCCGAGGCCAAGGCGGCCAGGCGCGTGGCGTCGGCCTTGATGGTGATCCAGGTCACTTCATCGACATTGCCGGCGCGCTTGTCGGCCCAGCCCCACCAGCGCGGGTTGCGCTTGAGCACGGTCTTCACATCGGGCTCGTAGCGTTCGAGCATGAACGCCCCGGTGCCGTTGGCGTTGCGCACGGCGAAGGTCTCTTGCTTGCCGTTGAAGTCTTGCGCCTTTTCCACGCCATGCTTCCTGGCCCAGGCCTGGCTCATGATGGCCACGAATTGCAGCTTCTCGGGCAGCACGGCGTCGGGCGTGGCCAGTTCGATGTCCACCGTGAGCGCATCGACCTTCTTCGCACCGGTCACGCCCTTGAGCTGGAAGGCGCGCTGCGACGGCGCCTGCAAGGTGCGTTCGATGCTGAAGACCACGTCGTCGGCCGTCATCGCGCTGCCGTCGTGAAAGCTCACGCCCGGGCGCAGCTTGAAGCGCCAGGTGGTGGCGTTCAGGTTGCGCCACTCCAGCGCCAGTGCCGGCTCAAGCTTGAAGTTTTGGTCGCGGGTGATCAACGACTCGTAGAGCTGGTACACCACCCGCGAGTGGTACAGCAGCGCCAGGGCCTGCGGGTCCATGGTCTGCGGGTCGAACGCGGTGGCGATGCGCAGGCTGCGCACTTGCGCGCCGGCACCCAGCGTGGCCGCGCACAACAGCAGGGTGGTCAGACAGCGAAGGAGGGTGTTCATGCGGGTTCACAGGCAGCGGTGTGGCCGCGATCTTAGAACCTGCACCGTGCGCCGCGCAGGCAAAAAAAAGGGCGGTCAATCTGACCGCCCAATCGACCCCCAAACGGAACGATTGAATCTCAGCGCGAGGCGCGGCGCCGGCTGACGAAGCCCATGGCGCCCAGGCCGGCCAGCAGCATGGCGTAGGTGGACGGCTCGGGCACGGCGGTGACGCTGAGCATGTCCTGGTGGCCGTCGCTGTGCAGACGGGTCACGCTGAAGGCGCTGCTGCGCGTTTCACCCACCGCGTCCAGCCACCCGTTGGCCAGGGCCAATTGGCTGCCGGTGGCGCCGCTTTCAACAAAGAACACACCCTTGCCGCTGCCGCTGACGCGCAGACTGGACGCGGTCTCGTTGATGATCTCCCACACCGAAAGCTGGAACGCCACGGTCTCGTCGAGCGTGTCAACCCGGGCGCCGCCGCCGTTGTCAGCCACGGTGTACAGCTTGCCCAGCAAGTCAGCCTGGCGCGCCGTGAAGCCGCCGGCCGAGCCGGTGGCCGCGGGGGCGTAGTCGGTGTAGCTGACGTTGAAGGCGAAGGGCTCGAACAGGTCGGTGCAGTAGGTCAGGAACGTGGTGCCGTTCCATTCGGCCACGTATTGCGCCACGGCTTCCAGGCCGGTCATGCTGGTGGCGATTTCATGGTGACCATGGCTGGTGGTCAACAACTTCAGCGTGTCGGCCGAGGCGGGCAGGGCGGCCGTGGCGGCCAGGGCAAAGGCGGCCAGCGTGGCAGCGAAGGGGGGGCGATTCATCTTGAGTGCTCCATGCACGCAACCGGGAGTGGCTGCGATGGGTGGCACTGTAGAAATCGGCCACTGTGCTGTGAACCCCCGCGCCGCGGGGAGGCTGACGCTGAAGCGCGACCTGGTTCACGAATGGCGTGGCGCTCCCCCGGGAACACGGGCCCCGCGAAGCAAGGCTGCGGCTTACAAGCCTGCCAGGCCGCCGTGGCAGAACTGTTGGCTAAGAACTTGTCCGTAAATAGGAGGGCCCTGCGCCGGGGCCCCATTGGGCACAGGCGTAGGAGCGAGGCGCGCCGCGGCGTGGTTCACCGCAAGCGACTTGCGACACCCGCATGTGCCCAATGGGGCCCCGGCGCAGGGCCCTCCTATTTACGGACAAGTTCTAAAGCGCGCCCGCCTTGCGCAAACCTGCCAGCTCCCGGGCGATCAGGCTCACACCGGCCTCGATGCGCTCGGCCGGGATCGACGAATAGCCGATGCGCAGATGGTGGCGGGGCTGCCGCGCGCCGCCAAAGAACACGTCGCCAGGCTCAACCACCACGCCTTGCAGATACAGGCGCGCGGTGAGCTCGCGCGTGTCGGTGCCCTTTGGCGCGCTCACCCATAACGCCGAGCCGCCTTGCGCCGCCTCGGGCCGCAAGGCGGGTGCGTGCCGTGCCAGCGCCGTGCGCAGCCGCTCGGCACGCTCGCGATAGGCGATGTTCAAGCGCCTGACGAAGGCCTCCTGGTGGCCGTGAGCGATGAAACTGGCGGCCACCAGCTGGTTATTGGTGGGCACATGGCGCATCACCAGCCGGCGCAGGGCACGCAGTTCGCGGATCAGCTCCACCGGTGCCACCACATAGCCCAGGCGCAGGCCATGGGCCAGGGTCTTGGACAGGCTGCCAAGGTAGAGCACGCGCGACTGCGTGTCCAGGCTCTTCAGCGCCGGGGTCGGCTGGCCGGAGAAGTTGAGTTCACTTTCGTGGTCATCTTCAATCACGATGAAGTCGTCGCGCTCGGCGCGTGCCAGCAGTTCCAGCCGGCGCTGCAAGGGCATGGTCACCGTGGTCGGGCATTGGTGGCTGGGCGTCACGTAGATGTATTCGCAGCCGCTCAGCTTGGCGCCCAGCACGAGCCCCTGCTCGTCCACGCGCAGCGCGCGCACATGGCGTGTGCGCAGCAGGAAGTTGTTGCGCGCGTCGGGGTAGCCGGGGTTCTCGATACCCACCACGGTGGTGGCGCCGACCAGCAGCGTGGCCAGCATGAAGGTGGCCTGTTGTGCGCCGGTGGTGACCAAGATTTCGTTGCGCTCAACCCAGATGCCGCGCGCCGGCAGCAGGCGGCGTTGGATTTGTTCGATCAGTGAATCGTCGTCGCGGTCGATGTGGTCTGGCGCCCAGCGGCGCAGGGCGCGCGCCTGCAAGGACTCAAGCACGCATTCGCGCCAATCGGCACTGGGAAACAGCGTGGCGTCGAACTGGCCGTAGATGAACGGGTAGGGCTGCTGCTGCCAGTTGCTGGGCTTGACGATGTTGCGTTGCGCCGAAGGTTTCAACTTCAGGCGTTCGGCCCAGCGCAGCGGGCTGGCTGGTGTACCTTCAGGCTGCGCCTTGCGGTATTCGCCCTTGGGGCGGCCCGGCGGGCTCACTGGGGTACCTTCATGCTTCGCATTCAGGGATTCGCCCTTCGGGCGGCCGGGCGGGCTCATGGCAGGGGCCGCTTGGGCACGCTGGCGCGCGCCGAGATAGGTGCCCTGGAGCTGATCGCTCACATAGAAGCCGCTGCGGGTGCGGCTGGTGATCAGCCCTTTGTCGGCCAGCGCCTGCAGCGCCAGCGTCACCGTGGTGCGCGAAATGCCCAGGTGTTGTGCCAATTGGCGGCTCGATGGCAGCGCCTCGCCGGGCGACAAAAAGCCTTCCATCACCGAGTGCACCAGCATGTCACGCAACTGGCCTTGCAGCGTGCGCGAGCCGCCCTCAAAACGGCGGAACAGGCGCGGCCACATCAATTCGCTGGTGCGGGCTCGGCGCGTCATGGGGGCGTGAATCTCAGCGTTGCCTCAGGGCTAACCCGGTGATATCTGGCTTGATAGATTGATCATATCTGGCCTTATCCAGTGCGCTGGCTTGTCGCTATCTTTCGCTCCGAACATGAACGCCCCCGTCAACGCTGCGCGCGCCTACACCGGCATGGCCACGGTCGTGGCTTTGTTGGCGTTCTGGCTGCTGGGCTCCAGCCTCGGGTGGATCAATGCCCAGACCTTCCCCAGCCCCGAGCAGTTTCTGGCCGCGGCCAGGCAGCTCGTGGTGGGCGAGGGCTACGCCGACGGCCGCATCCACGAGCACATCGCGCAGAGCGTCAAGCTGATCCTGCTTGGCTTCTTCGCCGCCACCGCGGTGGGCGTGCCGCTCGGGCTGTGGATGGGCTGGAGCCGCACGGCCGAAGCCTTGATCAACCCGATCTTCCTGCTGGTGCGTCCGATACCCGCGCTGGCCTGGATTCCGCTGGCCATCGTCTGGCTCGGCCTGGGCGATGCGGCCAAGGTGATGATCCTTTGGTTTGCGGCCTTCGTACCTTCGGTCATCAACAGCTTCACCGGCGTGCGCAGCATCGAGCGGCCGATCATCGAGGCCAGCGCCATGCTGGGTGTGCGCGGCTGGTCGCTGGTCAAGGATGTCATCGTTCCCGGCGCCTTGCCGTCGATCTTCACGGGCCTGCGCCTTTCGCTGCAAGGCTGCCTCACAGCGCTGGTTGCGGCCGAACTGCTGGGCGCGCTGCTCGGCATGGGCAAGGTGCTGTACCAGGCGGGGCTGGACATCTACCCGGCGATGATCCTGGCCGGCATGGTGGCGGTGGCGATCGTCGGCTTCGGCTTGACCGCGGTGCTGGACTTCGTCGAGCGCCGCGCGATGCCCTGGCGCACGACCCACTGACATGGGCGACCCACTCGACCGCAAGCAACTGCTGTGGCTGTCGGCCACCGGCCTGCTGATCTTCTTCGGCCTGTGGGCCTTTGCGGCCTGGGTCGAACTCGCGCCGCGCAAGTTCCTGCCCCTGCCCTGGGAGGTGCTGCAGCGCGGCATCGACCTGACGACGCGTACCTTTTCCGGCCAGACCCTGCAGGGCCACCTTGGCGCCAGCCTGCAACGCTACTTGCTGGGCTTCGCGCTGGCGGCGGCCATTGGCGTGCCGCTGGGTCTGTTGATGGGCTGGTACCGCTGGCTCGACCACATGATCACGCCGCTGTTCGACAGCCTGCGCTTCATTGCGCCCATCGCCTGGGTGCCGTTTGCCGCGCTGTGGTTTGGCACCGGCATCGGCGGGCCGATGCTGATCATCTTCGCCGGTGCCTTTCCGCCCTGCCTGATCAACGCCTACCGCGGCGCGCGTTTCGTCGACAAAAAATACATCGAGGCGGCACAGGTCTATGGTGCATCGGGCCCGCGCGTCGTCTATGAAGTGCTGCTGCCCGCTTCGCTGCCGTCGATCATCGCCGGCCTGCGCATCAGCGCCGGTGCCGGCTGGCAAAGCCTGATCGGCGCCGAACTCATCGCCGCCAACAGCGGCATCGGCTTGATGATGGTGCGCGGCCAGGGCGCGCTGGACACCTCCATCGTGATGGTCGGCATGATCGCCGTGGGCGTGTTCGGCCTGCTCATCGACGTGGCGCTGCGCGGCGTCGAGGCCTGGGTTCACCGCAGGCGAGGGCGTTAGGCGCACACCAGAACCATGGCCAACATCGTGCTCGACAACGTCAGCCGCACCTTCAGGCGCGACGGCAAGGACTTCCTTGCGCTGGATCGCGTCAGCTTCGTCTGCAACGACGGCGAGTTCGTCGCCGTGGTCGGCCCATCGGGCTGCGGCAAGACCACTTGCCTGCGCATGGCTGCGGGGCTGGAATTTCCCAGCTCGGGCAGCGTCACGGTGGGCGGCAAGGTGGTCACGCACCCCGGGCCAGACCGCGCCGTGGTGTTCCAGGCCTTTGCACTGTTCCCGTGGAAGACGGTGCAAGAGAACATTCAGTTCGGGCTGCGCTCGCTGGGCGTGGGCCGCGACGAAGCGGCCGATCGCATCGCCAGGAACATGAAGCTGATGAACCTGGAAGGCTATGAGTCGGCCTACCCGCACCAGCTCTCGGGCGGCATGCAGCAGCGTGTGGCCATCGCGCGCGCCTACGTGCTCAACCCCGACGTGCTGCTGATGGACGAGCCCTTCGGTGCGCTCGACGCCCAAACGCGCACGGTGATGCAGGAAGAGCTGTTGCGCGTGGGCCGCGCCAACCCACGCACGGTGATGTTCATCACCCACGCCGTGGAAGAAGCGGTGTACCTGGCCGACCGCGTGGTGGTGATGTCGCGCCGGCCCGGCACCATCAAGGAAATCATCGACGTCAAGCCCGTGCGCGACGCCGAAGGCTGGCAGCAGTACGAGCGCATTGAAGACGTGATGGACCTCGAGTCCTTCGTCCACCTGCGCACCCGAATCTGGCGTCTGCTGCGCGAGCAGCAGGCACCAGGTGACCATTGAAACCGGCACACGCCCGAGCCTGTCACTTGTCCCCACACCACTGGAGTTAGCACACCATGAAAACGATGATCCGCAACACCCTGGCCGCCACCCTGGTCGCCCTGTCCGCCGCGCCGGCGCTGGCGCAAGAGCTGAAGGAAATTCGCATCAGCTCGCAGCCCGCGCTGCTGGGCTCGGTGCCGTTTGCACTGGCCGATGAAAAGGGCTGGTGGAAAGAGGTGGGCCTGAAGGTCACCACCACCAACTTCCCCGCCGGTGCGCCGCAAATTGCCGCCAGCAAGAGCTGGGACGTGGGCTACACCGGCAGCGTGCCGGCGGTGCTGGGGGCGGTGCGCTTTGGCCTGCACACGGTGGCGTTTTCAGACGACCAGTCGGCCACCAACGCCATCTACGTGCGCGGCGCCAACGCCGACGCCGTCATCAAGAACCCGGCCTCGCTCAAGGGTGGCACGGTGTTCCTCACCGGCAACTCCACCGTCGACCTGGCGGCGCGTTCGTGTCTGATGAAGTTCGGCCTGCAAAAAGGTGAAGTCACGGTGCGCTCGATGGGCCAGGCCGAAATCATCGCCGCCATGAGTTCGGGCAGCGCTGACGTGGGCGGCCTGTGGGCGCCCAACACTTACACGGTGGAAGAGAAGGCCGGCGCCAAGTACCTGTGCTCGGGCAAAGACACGGGCACCATGATCCCGGGCAACCTGGTGGTGCGCGCCGAATGGGCCAAGGAGAACCCGCAACTGGTGGCGCGTTTCCTGGCCGTGTACCTGCGCGCGCAGCGTTATCTGGCGGCCAACCGCAAGGACGCCGTGGCGGCGATGAAGAAGCATTACGACGCCGGTGGCGTGGTCATTTCCGACGCGGCGATGAACAAGGAATTCGACATCCGCCCGACCTTCGATCTGGCCGGCCAGTTGGCCCTGTTCAACCGCGGCGCCACACCCTCGCGCGGCGACAGCACCATGAACACCATCGCTGCGTTCATGAAGGAAGTGGGTTCGCTGCGCGCTGACGAAGCGCTGCCCGAACCCAAGACCTATGTCACCGACGAATACCTCAAGCTGATCGACCGCGACCCGGTGCTCAAGGCCTTCGCCAACAAGTCCAACTGATGCGGCGCTGACCGCCGCGCGCCTGGGGCAACGGCCCGGGGCGCGGCGCGGCGCTTGCCGATTCGCGTGACAGCAACGTGACATCAAGGAGCGGCCCGTGGCCATCCATTACCTGAAAAAATCCGACCCACCGCAGCAGGCCATCGACACGGCCACGGGCGAGACGGTGCGCAAGATGCTGGCCGAGATCCAGGCCGGCGGTGAAGAAGCGGTGCGCCGCTATGCGCGCGACCTTGACGGCTACCGCGGCGAGATCGTGCTCGGTGAAGCCGAATTCGCTGCGGCCGAGAAGGCACTCACGCCAGGCATCAAGGACGACATCCGCTTCGCGCGCGACCGCGTGCAAGATTTCGCGCGCCGCCAGCGCGATTCCATGCACGAGTTCAAGGCCGAGTTGCTGCCCGGGCTCATCGCCGGCCAGCGCCTCATTCCCTGCGGCACCGCCGGCTGTTATGTGCCCGGCGGGCGCTACGCCCACGCTGCCAGCGCCATCATGAGCGTGGGCACGGCGCAGGTGGCCGGCGTGGGCCACATCGTGGCCACCTCACCGGCGACCCGAGACCACAGCGTGCACCCCGGCATCCTCTATGCCATGAAGCTGTGCGGCGCACACACCGTGCTGGCGCTGGGCGGCGTGCAGGCGGTGGCGGCGCTGGCCTATGGCACCTTCAGCGGGCACGAGGCCGACATCATCGTCGGCCCCGGTAACCGCTTCGTGGCCGAAGCCAAGCGCATGCTCTTCGGGCGCGTGGGCATCGACGTGGTGGCTGGCCCGACCGAAAGCGCCGTGATCGCCGACGAGAGTGCCGACCCCGCGGTGGTGGCCGCCGACCTCATCGGCCAGGCCGAGCATGGGCCGGATTCGCCGGTGTGGCTGTTCACCACTTCTCGAACGTTAGGCGACGAGGTCATGCGCCTGGTGCCTGGCGTCATCAACGCGCTGCCCGAGCTGGCGCGCAACGCCGCCACCGCCGCCTGGCGCGACCACGCCGAAGTGGTGCTGTGCGACACGCGCGAGGAAGTCGTCAGCGTCAGCGACCGCTATGCCTGCGAACACCTGCAAGTGATGGCGGCCGACCTCGACTGGTGGCTGGCCAAGCTGCGCAACTACGGCTCGCTGTTCCTGGGCGAAGAAACCACGGTGGCGTATGGCGACAAGTGCAGCGGCCCCAACCACATCCTGCCCACCCGGGGCGCGGCGCGCTACAGCGGCGGCCTGAGCGTGGGCAAGTTCATCAAGACGGTGACCTGGCAGCGGCTCACGCGCGACGCTTCGCGCACGGTGGGCCAGGTGGCCGCGCGCATCTCGCGCCTGGAAGGCATGGAAGGCCACGCCCGCACGGGTGACGTGCGCCTGCACAAGTACTATCCGCAAGAGCAGTTCGATCTGGGCGAACTCGACGGCCACCGCGGTCATTGAGATGGCTGCCGAATTCGACCTGACGCAGCAAGAGCCGATCCCGCCGGCCGGCGTGCAGGCCGCACTGGCGCTGATGGCCAGCGGCAAGCTGCATCGCTACGGCGAAGTGGGTGGCAAGCCCAGTGAAGCCTCGGCCCTGGAGGCCGAGTTTGCGGCCGAACTCGGCATGCGCTTTTGCGTGGCCATGAACTCCTGTGGCTCGACCCTGTTCGTCGCGCTCAAGGCCTGCGACGTGATGCCGGGCGACGCGGTGCTCACCAACTGCTTCACGCTGGCACCGGTGCCTGGCGCCATCGCGCACGCCGGCGCGCGCCCGGTGCTGGTGGACGTGACCGACGACTTCACCATCGACCTCGAAGACCTCGAACGCAAGGCCGCCAGCAGTGGCGCCAGGACGCTGCTGCTCAGCCATATGCGTGGCCACATCTGCGACATGAATGCCTTGATGGCCGTTTGCCGCCGCCACGGCGTGCAACTGATCGAAGACTGCGCCCACACCATGGGCGCGGCCTGGGCTGGCCAGGCCACCGGCACCTGGGGCCGCGCGGCGTGCTTCAGCCTGCAAAGCTACAAGCACGCCAACGCAGGCGAAGGCGGGCTGCTGGTCACGGGAGACGAAGACGTGGCCGCGCGCGCCATCCTGCATTCGGGCAGCTACATGCTCTACCGCTCGCACTTGGCGCGGCCGGCCGACGAGGTGTTCGAACGCTGGAAGTACCTCATACCCAACTTCAGCCTGCGCATGAGCAACCTCGCCGCAGCGGTAGCACGGCCGCAGTTGGGCGCGGTGCTCAAAGACCGCTGCGCGCGCTGGAACCAGCGCTACACCTGGCTGGCTGCCGCACTCGAAGGCGCGCCGCACCTGCGCTTGCCGCAGCGGCCGGCGCAAGAACAGTTCGTCGCCAGCTCCTTGCAGTTTTCGCTGGTCGGGTTGAACAAGGCGCAGATCGCGCGGGTCATTGCCGCATGCGCTGCGAAGGGTGTGCACATCAAGTGGTTCGGCGCTGATGAGCCGGTGGGCTTCACCAGCGTGTGGAGCCACTGGCGCTACTTCGGCCAGGCGCAAGCGCTGCCGCAGGCCGAGCGCGTGCTGGGCGGGCTGTGCGACCTGCGGCTGCCCTTGACACTGACCGACGCCGACTGCCGCAGCATTGGCGCTGTCGTGCGCGATGCGCTGGCGCAGGGCTGAAAGCAGGCGTGCCTTCATCACCGCAACACCACCGGGCCGCCGTTGCCACCGTGGGCTTGTGGCAGCAGCTTGAGCCGCCATGTTCGACCTGCTGATCCACGGCGGCGAAGTCATCGACGGCAGCGGCAGCGATGCCTTCGTGGCCGATGTCGGCATCGTTGCCGACCGCATCGTGGCCGTTGGCCCCTTGCCTGGTGCGGTGGCGGCGCAGCGGATCGATGCCACCGGCCTGACCGTCGCTCCCGGCTTCATCGACATCCACACCCATTCCGACTTCACGCTGCTGGTGGATGGCCGCGCTGACAGCCAGGTCTGCCAAGGCGTGACCACCGAGGTCATTGGCCAGTGCGGCTTCAGCGCCGCGCCGATGGGGCAGCAGGCCGACGCCAGCCACCTGATCGGCCACCTGGAGGCTGGCGTGGCGCTCGACTGGCGCAGCTTCGGCGAGTACCTGAGTCGGCTTCAGCAAGCCCGGCCGGCGGTCAACGTGGCCGCCTTCGTCGGCCATGGCGCGCTGCGCCGCGCGGTGGCCGGTGGCAGCGTGCTGGCCATGCAGTCGCTCGCCGAACAGGCCTTTGACGAAGGCGCCTTCGGGTTGTCCACCGGGCTCGAATACTGGCCCGGCAGCGAAGCGCCTGAGCACGAGATCGAGGCGCTGGCGGCGGTGGCGGCGCGGCGCGGCGGGCTCTACGCCACCCACGTGCGCAACCGCGATGTTGATTGCGAGCTGGGCTTTGCCGAAGCGCTGCGCACCGCACGCCGCGCCGGCGCGCGGCTGCAAATCTCCCACATTCAACCCAAGTTCGGCGCACCGCCCCACGCGATGGCCGATGCACTGGCCATGCTCGACAAGGCACGCGCCGACGGCGTGGACGTGGCCTTCGACGTCATCCCCCACGACTGGAGCCACACGGTGGTGGTCTCGATGTTGCCGGCCTGGGCGCGCGAGGGTGGCCGCGAACGCACGTTGGCGCGGCTGCGCGAGCCGGCGCAGCGCGAGCGCATGAAACACAACCCGCGCCCGATCTGGCGGCTGGTGACCGAGCGGCGCTGGGAGCGCATCGTGCTGCTGCGTTCGCTGGCCAACGCCGCTTTGGTGGGGCTGGACTTCGAAGCGATCGGCCGCCTGCGCGGCATCGACCCCCACGACGCGGCATTCGACCTGCTGCTCGAAGAGGGCACCGGCCTCGAACAACTGATGTGGACTTCGCGCAACTTCGAGGACGCCGATGTCTGCCTGTGCTTGCAGCAGGCGCAATGCAGCGTGATGTCAGACACGCTGGCGGTGTCGCGCCGCGGCCCGCTGAAAGACACCATCGGCTCGCTCAGCGGCTACGGCTGGACGGCGCGGCTGATCGGCCACTATGCGCGCGATCGAGGTGTGCTGACGCTGGCGCAAGCCGTTCACCGCATCACCGGCCGGCCGGCGCAGCGCCTGGGCCTGGCACAACGCGGGCTGCTGCGCGCAGGCGGCTTCGCCGACATCGTCGTGCTCGATCCAACAATGGTGCAAGACCATGCCAGCATCGCGCAGCCGGCCGTGCATCCGGGCGGGTTCGTGCATGTGCTGGTGAACGGCCAAGCCGTTGTCAGCAACGGCCTGCGCAACGACGAACGGCCAGGGCGGGTGTTGCGCCGCGGCGCGTAGGCCGCCGCGGCCGGCAAGCGGGCGGCACAGGCCTGGAAAGAGCTGCCGCTTGCCCGCGGTGGCTATGTCTTCACGGCACGTTCAGCCGCCAGCGCATGCTGTGCCGCACTCACGATGCTCGCCGCATCCACATTGAAGAAGCGCCGCAGGGCAGCGCGTGTGTCGCTGCGGCCGAAGCCATCAGTGCCCAACGTCAAGTAGCGGCGGCCCGTGGGCACGAAGGCGCGGATGCTTTCGGGCACGGCGCGCACGTAGTCGGTGGCGGCAACCACCGGCCCGGCGCATGCCGCCAGTTGCCGAGTCACGAACGGCACGCCGGCAGCGGCATCGCCTTGCAGCGCGCGCTGCTCGCAGGCCTGGCCACCGCGCGCCAGCTCGCTCCAACTGGTGACGCTGAGCACGTCGCAGGCAATGCCCTGTGCAGATAAAAGTTTGGCAGCCTTGACTACTTCGGTGAGGATGGCTCCTGAGCCGAGCAAGGTGACGTGCTGCGCCGCGCCGCTCTGGCCACCTTGGCCATTCGCGGCTGCTGCAAAGCTGCCAAATTTGTAGCAACCCCGAATCACGTCGGCTTCCACGCCCGCCGGCAAATCGGGCTGGGCGTAGTTCTCGTTCATCAGCGTGACGTAGTAGAAAACGTCTTGCTGCGCCACCAGCATCTCGCGCATGCCGTGGTCGATGATGACGGCCATTTCACCCGCAAACGCTGGGTCGTAGGCCTTGCAGTTGGGGATGGTTGCGGCCACCAGGTGGCTGGTGCCGTCCTGGTGTTGCAGGCCTTCGCCGCCCAGGGTGGTGCGGCCTGAGGTGGCGCCTAACAGGAAGCCGCGTGCGCGCTGGTCGGCCGCGGCCCAGATGGCATCGCCCACGCGCTGGAAGCCGAACATCGAGTAGTAGATGTAGAACGGCAGCATCGGCACGCCGTGCACGCTGTAGCTGGTGGCCGCTGCGGTCCAACTGGCAATGGCACCGGCCTCGCTGATGCCTTCTTCGAGGATCTGCCCATCCAGCGCTTCGCGGTAGGGCAGCACCGAGCCGATGTCTTCGGGCTCATAGCGCTGGCCCAGGCTGGAATAGATGCCGACCTGCTTGAACAGGTTGGCCATGCCGAAGGTGCGCGCTTCATCGGCCACGATGGGCACGATGTGCGCGCCGAGTTCCCTGTCCTTCAACAAGTTGCCCAGCAGGCGCACAAAGGCCATGGTGGTGGACATTTCCTTGCCCGCTGCGGCCAGTGCGAACTGCGCATAAGAGGCCAATGCCGGCACCGGCAGAACGGGGCAGCTTGATTGCCGCCTGGGCATATAGCCGCCCAGCGCCGCACGCCGCGCATGCAGATAGTTCATTTCGGCGCTGTCCCCAGCCGGCTTGAAGAATTCCAGGCCGGTGGCTTGCGCGTCAGTCAGCGGCAGGTTGAAACGGTTGCGAAATTCGATCAGCGCGCCGTCATCGAGCTTCTTCTGGCTGTGCGTGGTCATCTTGCCCTGGCCGGCCGCGCCCATGCCGTAGCCCTTCTTGGTGTGCGCCAGGATCACCGTGGGTTGGCCGCGGTGGGCGGCTGCGGCGGCATAGGCGGCATGGATCTTCACCATGTCATGCCCGCCGCGTTTGAGGCGGTCAATTTGCTCGTCGGTCATGCCTTGCGCCAGGCGCTTGAGTTCTTCGTTTTGGCCGAAAAAAGTGTCGCGGTTGTAGCGGCCGTCCTTGGCCGCGAAGGTTTGCATCTGGCCGTCTACGGTGTTGGCAAATGCGCGGGTCAAGGCGCCGGTTGAGTCGCGCGCGAACAGGCCGTCCCAATCGCTGCCCCACACCAGTTTGATGACGTTCCAGCCGGCGCCGCGGAACAATTTTTCAAGCTCGTCGATGATGCGGCCGTTGCCGCGCACCGGGCCATCGAGCCGCTGCAGGTTGCAGTTAACCACCCAGATCAGGTTGTCGAGCTTCTCGCGCGAAGCCAGGGTGAGCGCGCTCATGCTTTCGGGCTCGTCCATTTCGCCGTCGCCGAACACGCCCCACACACGGCGCTGGTCGACGTGTTCACCATTGACTGTGCGGCCGGCGCAACTCAGCAAGCCACGGTGGCTGAGGTAGCGCATGAAGCGCGCGTGGTAGATCGAGCTGATCGGCCCCAGGCCCATCGATCCGGTGGGGAACTGCCAGAACTCGGGCATCAGATATGGGTGCGGGTAGCTCGACAAACCGGTTGCGCCTGCTGATGGCGCGGTTAACTCCTGTCGGTAATGCGCCAGGTCAGCCTCGCTGAGCCGGCCTTCGAGGTAGGCGCGGGCGTACACACCCGGTGCGCTGTGCGGCTGGAAGAACACCAGGTCGCCGCCTTGGGTTGCGTTGCGCGCCTGGAAGAAGTGGTTAAAGCCGACCTCGAACAAATCGGCCGCGCTGGCATAGCTGGCAATGTGCCCGCCGAGTTCGCCATAGGCGGCGTTGGCGCGCGCCACCATGGCCAGTGCGTTCCAGCGCATCAGCGAAGCCAGCCGCTCTTCAATGGCCAGGTCGCCAGGGAAGGCAGGTTGTTGTTCGACGGCCACCGTGTTGACGTAGGGTGTGACGAGTTCCGGCGACCAGGCCACCTGGGGGCTGCGCGCAATGATGGCCAGTTCATCCAGGATGAAACGCGCGCGTTGTGGGCCTTGCTCGGCCACCAGCGCGTTCAAGGCATCGCGCCATTCGGCGGTTTCGGCGGGGTCGCCGTCGGCATCCTCGGCAGTCAAGAAGCGGTTGATAGGGCCAGGGTTCATGGTGAGCGCTCCAATGCCGCCACTGTAGTCATGGATTGGGTGTAATGAGCGCGATACAAATTTACAGCTAGACAGCTAGCTGAGCATAAAATAAGTTGATACCGCCACACAGGAGACGCTCGCCATGGCCACCGTAGGCATCTTCGAAGCCAAGAATCGATTGTCGGAACTCGTGGAGCGGGCGGCGCGCGGCGAAGAGATCGTCATCACTCGCCGCGGTGAGCAGGTCGCGCGTTTGTTGGCGCCGGCCACGCAAGATGCCCGTGGCCAGGCCCGTACATTGGCGCAGCGCATTCGGCGCAATCGGGCGGGCCACGCCCTTGGCGGCAAAGCCACGCTGCGCGATTTGATCGATGAAGGCCGGCGTTGATGGCTCGCCGTGCGCTGGCTGACCCCGCGGCATCCGGCTGGGTCATCGACGCTTCGGTCACCTTGCCTTGGTTCTTTCCCGACGAAGCCACACCGTTCACCGAAGGTTTGCTGGATGCGCTGGCTAAGCAAGCCTTGTGGGCGCCCTCGCTTTGGGTGCTGGAATGCTGCAACGTCTTGCAAAGTGCCCAACGCCGGCGCCGCATTGATGCGAACCGAAGGTTGCAGATTGCTGGCGAGCTTGCCGAGCTGCCCGTGCGCATCGACCATGAGCGTTTGGATCTCGTTGCACTCGACCGGCTGGCCGCCACCCATGGCCTCAGCGCCTACGACGCCGCGTACCTTGAACTCGCCCTGCGCCGATCACTCACCTTGGTCAGCCTTGACAGCCGCTTGACGGCCGCTGCCCGGGCCCTGGGCCACCCGGTGCTCAGCGCAGCTGTCGACGCATGACGTGCAGCATCGCACCGAGCACGGGCCGCCCGCTCGATAGTCGCGCGGCGGTTGCCCATAGCGCTTGCGGAAAACCCGGCTGAAGTGGCTGAGGTCATTGAAGCCATGCTCCAGGGCGATCGCCGAAACCGACACATGCGCCCAGGCCAGTTCGCGCAGCTTAGCGGCGCAGCGCTCAAGCCGGCACTGCCAGATATAGCGCCCCAGCGAGTTTTGCTCCGCCTCGAACAGCTTGTTAATGTAGGACGGCAAGGCGCTGGCGGTGCGCGAACTTCAGCTCAAGGGCGGCGGCGGCTTCGTGATCAGCGAGTTGCTGAGCTACGACGAAGCCCGCAAGCGCTTCACCTACCGCATCATCAAGACCAACCTGCCGCTGGCGAATGACGTGGGCGAGATGTGGGT
>JAYUPO010000001.1:0-16102 GCA_043760085.1 Burkholderiales bacterium | reverse complement strand
AGGAAGTCGCCGGCGGCGCCGCCCAGGATGAAGTCGCCGCCTGCGTTGCCGCTGATGGTGTCGATGCCACCGGTGGCGTCGCTCAGGTCGGTCGTGCTGAGCTTGGTCAATATGCCGAGCGCAAAAGTCACCTGGCCGCTGTCACCGATCAGGTAGTCAGCGCCGTCCAGCGCCGCGGCGGTTGCCGTGGCGTCGTCGCCATACATCGTGTCGCCCATAGCGCCGCCGATGACGATGTCCTTGCCGGCGTTGCCGGAAAGCGTGTCTGCCCCGCCGTCGCCCAATGCAGTGGATTGCAGCAAGGTCAGCCGGGTCAGGCTATCGACCAGTGCGTCTGCCGTGTAGTCCAGCCGCGCCGAGTCGCCGGCAACGATGTCGTCGCCCGTGCCGCCGCGAATGATGTCGGCCGCAGCACCGCCGATCAGGATGTCTACGCCACCGAAGCCGTCGATGATGTCGACGCCGCCCACACTTTCATCCACCGACACCACCACCCGCGCGCCGCGGAAGGCGCCGTCGGTCTGGTCATCAGGCCGCGCCGAGTAGCGGTAGTAGTAGTTCTTGTCGGGGTTGGGGTTACTGAAGACTGGCTGCGCATCCCACGGCCTGTCAATCGTGATGGTGTGCGCATCGTTGGCCACGATGGTGCGGAACTGCACCTTGCCCTTGGGCGAAATGGCCTGCACGCTCAAGCCCACCAGGCCGCCGTTGGTGGTGGGCAAGGTGTTCACGCTGTCGCTCAGCGACGTGAGCGTGGAGCCGGTGACGTGCGGGTTCACCGGGTTGGCGTCGACGGTGTGGCCCAGGCGGGTGACGATCTCAATGATCGGCTGCTTGGGCGTGGCCGGGTTCTTGTCGGTGTCGGTCAACACCGTTTGCACATAGTCCACGCGGCCGCGGTCGCCGAAGAGGATGTCGTCACCCTCGCCGCCCTTGAGCACATCGTTGCCGTCCCAACCGAACAGCACCACGGCCAAGGTGGAGCCGGTGGCGTCAGCGTTGTCGTTGCCGATGTTCAGGTTGGCCGAGAAGTCACCGTCATCGCCGGCTTGCAGGTTGATGCTGAGGGTGTCGTTGCCAGCGCCCGTGTCCAGCGTGGTGAGGGTGAAGAAGTCAGCTGAACGTTTGGTGGTGTGGTCTTCGGCGTTGCTGGCGTAGTCCACGGTCACGGTGTCGTTGCCGCGGCCCAGGCTCACGTCCACCACTTCAATGTCGCCGTAGCTGATGCCACCGGGCTGCGGGCGGCCATTGAACAGCGTGTTCAGGCCCATACCAAAGCCGGTGATGCGGCCATGCGTGTCGCCGCCGGCGATGCGGAATTCGCTGCGCTCGTCAGGGTTCACCGTGCCGGTGCCTGCCACGCGGGTGAGCGTGAGCGTGCTGAACGAGCTGTTGGGAATGGGCGTGATGCTGGCAATGAGCCAGGCGCGGCCAATGCCGTCGTTCGGCACGGAGCCGTCATCGGTGGTGATTTGCAGTTGCCGGCCTTCGAGGGCCAGGGCCGGGTTGAGCCGGCGCACAGCGTCGAGCGCGGAGGACTCCACCACCATGCTGTCGGGGCCGCTCGCGCCGCCCGATGCGAAGGATTGAACTGCGCCGTCGGATGACGTCAAACGCCCGAATTCGTTGGCGACACTGTCGGTGTCGTACACAAACAGGTAGTCCACCTGCTCGCGCTCGTCGGCGAAGAAGTTGTCGCTCAGGTTGCTGATGGCGAAGGTACTGGTGGCGTTGGGTGCCGTCACGCCAAGTACGCTGGGGTCGACCGCGCTGGGGTTTTGCAGCGTGAGCTTGACCTTCGTGGCGTCGCCGGCAACCGGCTCGGCCTTGAGGATGAGCCAGAAGCGGTCGAACTTGTCTTGCGGGCGCTGCGCATTGAGCACCACGCCGGTGCCCGGGCCCTGGCTCAATTCAAGCGTTAAGTCTTCAAGGTCTTCCAGGGATTCAAAGGTGGAGTCCTCAAGGTGCAGCCGTGCAATGGCAGCGTCAGCGTCGGCCTTGCTGATGATCATGGTCTCAAGGGCGCCTGAGCCGCTGCCCGGGGTGAAACTCTGCACCGTGCCGTCTTTGGGCAGGATGCTCAGTTCGCCGGGCAACATCAGCGGCCGCGGCAGGCTCAGCGAGCCGGCGCCGGCAGCGCCTTCAATGATGAGCGGGCCGCGAATCTTGTTCACGGTTTGCAGGTCGGGCGCGAACACTTGCGTGTCGTTGCCGTCTTTGAAGCCATCGTCGATCGCCGTCACGCTCACGAGCTGCGGGGTGTTCCAGTTCAGGCTCGTAAACACCAGCTTGGTCTTGGTGAGGTCAGCGTCAACCACTTCGCCCGCGGCGCCGACGTTCACCTGCGTCACGAAGTTGGCCGTGCGGCCATAGGTGGCGCGCGTGTCCACGCTGTCCACCACCACCGTCACGTTCTGGCCCGCAATGGGCGCGCGCGACAGGCGAATGCGGTATTCGTCAGGCCCGCCCGAGCCTTCAATCACGTTCACCGAGCCATCGTCATCGCCGCTTGAATCAACGGTGTCGATGATCACCATCGGCGTGTCTTCGTCGTAAATGTCCACGGCGCTGTCACGCACTGACGTGCCGTTGTAGCCGGGCTCCTTGAAGAAGTAGCTGGCCGTGACCGCACCGGTGCGTACCTCTTGCGTGCCATCAACCGTCAGGAAGGTCAGCGTGTTGCCGGCGATGGCAAAGCGCTTCGGGCCACTCAGCGGGTTACCCACGGCCAGCGGAATCGAGCCATCGGGCAACTGCAAGCCGTTCACCTTCACGATCACGGCTTGCGTGGTGTCGGGCTTGTTTGGCAAGAGCAGGTACGAGGTGGGCTTGTCAGCGGGAATGCTGGCCTGCACACCCAGCAAGTCGAAGTCACCGTCGATCGGCGCCAGGGCGCGGAACGGCGTGGTGGAGACATCATCACTGGTCACCACATAGCGAATGAAATCGGTGTGGAAGCCTTCCACCACGTCGTCGCTGTTGGCGGTGATGGTGACGATTTGCTCCTTGTTCCAGGCGTTCGCATCCGTGTCAATGGCGCTGAAGGTAAGGGTGCTGGTGGACAGGGTGATTTGCCCATTGGCCGCCGTCATGGCCACGGTCACGTCGGCCATGCTGGCGCCATCCAGTGGCTTTTGATTTAACCGCACGGTGAAGGTGTCGGTGAAGCCGTCTTCCAGCACCACGTTGCCGCGGCTGCTGGGCGTGATGATCACGCCGTCCTGATCGTCGTCTTCCATCAACACCTTCACGCTCAACATTTCTGATGCGCGGTAGTCGGCATCGGTGCTGTTTTGCAAGGTGTGGTTGACGAAGACGAAACGCTTGCCTTCGCTGGCGCCATCGTCAGCCGCGCGGAAGCGCACGTACTGCGTCTGGTTCCAGTTGGCACCAGTGAACACCAGGGTCGGCGTGAGGGCCGCACCGGTGAGCGGGTGGAAGCCCAAGGGCAGCCCTAGCGCACCATTCAAGTCAATGGAGGGGTTGTAAAACTCCAGTTCCTTGTAGCCCTTGGCCTCGTCTTCGGGCGAAGGCGCGGCCAGCACCACGGTGATGCGCGCTTCCTGGCCAGAGCCCGGGGCGCGGGTGAGGCGGATGCCGTAGCCGTCGAATTCCCAGCCCAGGCCGCCGCTGGTGGCGCCTTCCAGCACACGCGAGCTGCCGCCGCTTTCCTTGACGATGACGAAGTCTTCGTCGTTGTCGCCCACGTTGGCTGAAATGCCTTCTACCGGCAAACTGGCCCAGGCCAGATCGCCACTTTCCACGCTGTGCAAGATGACGGCGCTGTGGCCGCGGAAGTCGTTGCTGACCACCGCCACCGGCGCGCGCGAGGGGTTGCCGCCCACGAAGAAGCTGTCGCTGCCCAGGCCGCCGTCAATTTCAGTCACCACATCCAGCCCGGTGGACTGGATGAAGAAACGGTCGTCGCCCTCGGCGCCATCGGCCACGAGCTTTTCAATGTTAACGAATGAAACGTTCAGGCCAGCGCCGAATACACCGCCGTCGGTGACCATGAAATCATCAGCGAACTCGGTGCCGACGATGCGCACGGTGTCGAAGCCGTCGCCGCCGTCAATGCCCACCGGCGCGTTCACCACGTACAAAATGGTGTCGGCGCCGCCGTCGCCCTTCATGTCGGTGCGCGCACGTTCGCTGTCAGTGCTGCCCTTCAAGGCAAACGCGCGCACGGTGAACAGGTCATCGCCATCGCCGCCGTTCAGGTTCAACACCGCCACGTTGCGGAACACCGTGAACTCGTCGTTGTTGTCGCCGCCGTTGATGGTGGTGGCGCGGCTCACGCCGTTGGAAAGCCAGCCGCGCGTGATTTCGAGCGAGGTGAACACGTCTTGCGCGGTGATGCCGGTGACGAGTTGGCCTGCCGGGTCTTTCACCCGCTCACTGCGGAAGACTTGGCCGATCTGCGCCTTGTCTGCACCCAGGCCCAGGTTGACGGTGGTGGTGGCGATCACGTCGTCGAGCACCACCAGGTCGTCGCCATCCAGCGTGTTGACGACCAGGCCTTCCATGTTGCGGTAGTTGAAGCGCTCAACGTTCGCGCCGCCGTTGTTGATCAAGGCCACGAAGGCGGTGTCGATGAAGCCGTTCTGCAGCACCGCGTCTTCGGTCTGGTACTTCAAGCTGATGGCGCTTTCAAGCTGGCCCAACAAGGCCGGATTGACGTTGTCCCAAGCGTCATCAATGTCGCCAAACATTGAAGCGGGAATGTTGTTGTCGCCATAGGCCTTGGTGATGGCCTTTTCGATTTCATCCAGCTTGGCGCGTGTGTCGGAATTGAGAATGTCGATGACCAGCGTTTCCAGCGCCGCCAGCGTAGGCACGGTGGACGTGCCCACCGGCGCCACATGGTTGGTCTTGATCGCCTTGAGCACGCCCTTGGTGCCGTCCATCATCGGCTGCACATGGGCCACGTAGATGTCGATCAACTGGCTCACCAGCCCGGCCGGAATGTCGTGCGGGCCGTAGGAGTCTTCCAGCGCCTGCAACACGGCGCGCAGCTTGTCGGGTTCCTTCGAATCGAAGATCTTGTCGGTCAGGCCATCGTCCGGGCCCGAGCCGATGAGCTTTTCTTTCGTGGGGAAATAGAAGTCGGCCATCGCACGCAGCAGCACGGTGTCTTTCTGCGAGGTGCCCACCAGCACCAGCGTGTCGACATCGGCCACACCTACACCGGTGTCATACGCCGTGCTCAGCTCGGTGGTGATGCCACCGCGCGCGGTGATGCGGTAGGTGTCGCTGCCAGCCTCGCCGTCGAGCGTGTCGCTGCCGTAGCCGGCGACCAGCAAATCAAGCCCGGCACCGCCCTTGACGATGTCGTTGCCCTGGCCACCTTCAAGGTAGTCGTTGCCCGCATCGCCAAAGAGTTTGTCGGGGTCGGACTCGCCGAAGATGTGGTCGTCGTCAGCGCCGCCGTGCAGCTCGTCGCTGCCCACGCCGCCCCACACATGGTCGTTGCCAATGCCGCCATCCACAAAGTCGGCACCGCCGCCAGCGGCGATGTCGTCATTGCCTTCGTCGCCGTACAGCTTGTCGGCGTCGCCACCCACGGTCGCGATGGGCGTGATCTTGCCGTCAATCGTCTTGAAGATGCCGAAGTCGCCGAAGATGAAATCGTTGTTCAGGCCGCCATGAATGATGTCGATGCCCGAGTCTCCATACAGCGTGTCGTTGCCGGCGTCACCACTGATGGTGTCGCCGCCCCTGCCGCCGTAGATCACGTCGTCTTCGCTGCCGCCACTCAAGATGTCGCCAAAGCCGGCCGAGCCGCCATCGGTTTCACTCGGCGTGGCGGGGCTGGCGAACGTGAGCAGGCCGGCGTCGCCAAGGATCAGGTCTTTGTCGGCATCGCCGCTGATGGTGTCGATGCCGCCATTGCCCACCAGGATGTCGTCGCCCGCGTCGCCAAATATCGTGTCGGCGCCGTCGGTGAGTGTCATCAAGCCGCGTATGAAACCGTGGCGGTCGGCCAGGTTGAAGCCTTCGGAGACCGTGCCGCCATCACCCAGCACGATGTCGGCTCCGCCGCCCCCGTGAATGGTGTCGCCGCCTTCGTTGCCGAAGATCAGGTCCATGCTGGCGCCGCCGGTGAGCTTGTCGTCACCCACGCCGCCGCGCATCACGCCGCCGCCGCCGCTGCCCTTCAGGATGTCGGCGCCCACGCCGCCTTCCAGCTCGTAGCGGATGCCGGCCGCAACGCCAGACAAATCAATCGTGTCGTCACCCTCGCCGCCCACGCCAATGATCTTGCCGCTGACGCTGTAGGTTTGCTTCACAGTGGCATCGCTGCCCAGGTTGTCAGACCAAACGTTAACTTTGCCCGGGCCGGCATCTTCCACAAAGATGTGTTCGCCGAAGTCCGTGATGTCACCGAGCAGCCGCTGCGCTGCAAAGTCGCCCACATTCAGGATCAGATCGCCGTTGTCCATCTCGGTGGCCAGGATGGGCGGGCGGAAGAAGTCGACCGTGAAGTCCACCAGGGTGATGGGGTCGGTGATGTTGAACTTCTTGTCCACCTCGAAGAAGCCGAAGTCGATCTTCAGGAAGGCAAACAGCTCGGCCGTGATCTTGCCGGTGACGTCGAACACCGCCAGCGGCGCCAGGAAGCGCTCGGCCACGTTCGGGGCCTTGAGCTGGTTGAGGAAGTTGCCAACGATCTCGTCGAGCCGCACGCGGCCGTCGTGGTCGTTGTCGAACAGGTTGAAATCAACCTGGATGAAGATGCCGCCGCCCACGCCCGCGCGGGCAATGCCCAGGTTCAGTTCGGCCGCGGCCCACAGGCCACCATTGAAGGTGAGTTCGGCCGGGTCGGCGCCGTCGGTGTCGTCGCCAGGGGTTGGGTCGTCGTTGATGAACAGGCCGTTGGCCAGCAGCAGCGGGTTCTTGAAATTGCTGGCCGCAAAGTCTGAAAAACCCTGGGTGTCGTAGCCGAAAGCGAAGTCGATGTTCAGCGCGGCTTCGAGGTTGATGGACAGGCCCAGCGGCCCGAAGATCGAGAAGAAGGCCGAGAACTCGGCTTTGAAATCGAACTTCGGCATGTCGTATTGAATCAGGATGGCCGGCGTGCCCATCAGCATGCCGAACACCTGCTTCGGGTCTTCAATCACCGGGAACGAGAACGGCTTGGCTTGCGCGCCGCCGCCCGGGCCGGCGGCCAGGCCCTTCAAGATGTCGCCGGCCACACCAGCGGCTTCGCCCAGCACGTCTTGCAGGCCGGCGGGCAGGTTACCCAACAAGGCGGTCAAGTACGGGCCGTTGGGGTCCAGCACCTTGTCGGCCAAGCCGGCAAGGTCGAAGTCAGCCGAGCCGAGGTCGAAGCCACCCAGATCGGTGGCCAAGCTGCCGAACAGTGTATTGCTGCGCTGGAAGACGGTGAAATCACCAAACGGCACGAGCAGGTTGCCGCCTTCCGGAATGTCCAGCGAATTGATGGTGGTGATGACATCGGCAATGGTTTCAATGGCCGTGATGAGCCCGTCACTCACCGCACCCGTGGCCTTGGCGATGTCGAGCAGGGTGATGCTCAAGCCCAGGTCAGACAGCACCGGCAGCGGCGTGGTCACAATGTCGATGATCGGCTGGATCGGCGCGGTCACCTCTTGAATCTTGCGCGCCAGCGGGCCCACCACGTCACTCACGTAGGCGCCCACGTCGAGGCTCACGTTCTTGAACGCAACCTCTTGCAGGCCGTCTTGAATGGCCGTGCCCAGCTCGAAGCCATCAGCCGGCGCGAACAGGTTGATCATCTGCACGCCATCGGTCAGCGGGTCGCCATCGACCCGCCAGTCGAGAATGAAGTCAGCCCTGATTTGCGGGAAGCCGCCGTCGTCGCCGGCAATGCCCAGGGTCATGCCCAGCTCGGCCGAAGCCTCGGCGCCAAACAGCACCGCGAAATTCATGCGGCCGAGTTCCGACAGGCCCAGACGTTCGTCGCTGGCGTCGCTGCTGTTGCCAATGTCGATGGCGAAATCGGCACTCAAGTGGGTTTCGATGGTGTCGCCATTCACGTCCTTGTTCACGGCCGTGAATTCCAGGAAGCCCAGGGTGCCGGTGAGGCTGGCGTTGGGCAGGGTCACGTCCACACCCAGCTTCAATTCGGGCGTGCCATGCGCGGCGCCGGGCAGGTCGTCGATGAAAAGGAAGAAGCCGTCCTTGCCGCTCAGGCCGAAGCCGAGGTTCAGCTCCCAGTCGATGTTCAGTTCGATCTTGCCGTTGGTTTCCAGGCCCAGGCCAGGGATGCCCAAATCGAGGCCGATGTCGGCGCCGGCATTGAGCAGGTGGCTGCCGATCTTCACCTTCCACCAAATTTCGGCGTCGGCCACGGTGCTCACGAACGCCAGGTTGTTGAACGAGGTGATGTCGTTCAGGGTGCCGTCCTGGAACTCGTTGTCGACCTTGATGGCATCGCCGGCCAGATCGACCACGTCGTACGTGTCGCCGACGCCGGGCGTGTTGCCCCAGTCTTCACCCACCGTCAAGCTGGTGGCGGTGTTGGAAATGATGGTGCGGCTCTGGCCGATGCCTGGGCCGGAAGTGATGGTCAGGCGCGCGCCCTTGAGCGAATCGGCCGTGAAGTCCGGCGTCGCAGCTGCGGGCGTGAGCGTGTTGTGCGTGGCCGAGGCGGCCACGCCGCTGAGGATGACCTTGTCAGTCGTGGCAATCAGGATGTCGAGCCCGCCCGGGCCGAGCAGCTTGAACAAGATATCTTTGATGCCGTTCTGGCTCGGGTCGGCCAGCTTTTCCACCTCGTTGCGGAAGTCGCTCAGGAAGCCGACGCGGAAGTCGCCAATCACATCAGCGCCCTGCGCAAGCTTGTCGCCAATCAGCGGCAGCTCGAAGCCCAGGATGTCGCCATCGAGTGCGCCTTGCACGCCACCCAGCACCACATCCACGCCATCAACGATGAACAGAATCTGGTCAAGCAGGCTCAGGTTGGCCAGACCGCTGACCAGGCCATCCAGAACTTCTGAAACGTTAAGAACGATGCTGTCGTTGTTGGTGGGCGCGTCGGCGTTCTGCGTGGCGTTGCCTGCGGCCAGTGTGTAGTAGGCGTACTGGCTGGTGGCATCAGGCGTGGTGGTCCAGGCCGCGTTCACCGTCAACTTGCTGGTGGTGGCGGACAGCACGGCGCGCACCTGGCCTTCGCCGGTGCCGCTGGTGATGCGAACGATCTTGTCGGTGAAGCCCACGCCCGCCGTGAAGGGCAAGCTGCTGTCAGACAGCGTGGTGGCGGTGGCCGCGCTGGCCGTGCCGGCCTTGATCAAGGTATCTGGCGTGGTTTGCAGAACGAAGGGCGTGGCATGGCCCAGGTCCAGCAAATCACCGTACAGGGTGATGGCGCCCACGGAGTGCGAATCGGTGGGGAAGAACACCGGCAGCGTGGCGCTCACCGGCGCGGCAACGGTGGCGGTGATGTGGCTGAGCAGGGTGCCGATGTTGCTGAGCGAGGCGCGGCCGTTAGTGAAGTCAGCGGGCGCGAAACCGACGTTGACATCGCCCGCAATGCTGGCCCGGCCGTCGATGATGGATATGTTCACCGGCCCCAGGCCGGCTTTGAAGGCCAGGTTGTCGCCGGTGAGTTCCAGGTGGCCGGTCAAGGCGCTGCTGTCGTACAGGTAAAGCTTGGGCAGCGTGAGCGGCGCGGGGTTGAGCTCAATGCCAATGTCCAGCCCAAACGTGGCACTGCCCTTGGCCCCCAGCGTGGCATTGCCTGAGAAATTGACGGCGTTGCCCAGGGCACCGAGGTTGAGGTTGGGAATGCCAACGGTGAGCGACTTGTCGAACGCCGCACCCAGGTTCAGTTCGAGCTTGAGCAGGTCGTCGCTGGCGTCCAGCGGCGTGCCGAAATTGTCGAGGCTGAACACCAGCAGGTTGCCAGCCGGGTCAACACCAAACGCTTCGCTGATCTTTTGATCCAGGAATTGCAGCGAACCGGCCGGGTCGTTTTGCACCTGCACCAGGGCGTCAGAGAACTTGTCGGCAAAGGCGAGCAGGTCGTTCACGCTCACATTCACCAGCGGAATCGGCTCGTTCATGACGCCAGCCACGGCGTCGAAGCTGTTCAACAAATTGCCCACCGCCACCAGCGCGTCGATGATCGACGCGAAGCTGAAATTCACGTTTTCGAACGACAGCAGCTCGTCGAGGTTGCTGGTGTGGAAATCGATCTTCGGCGCCAGCGGCGTGCCGATCTTCAGGCCCTTCAGGGTGAAGGGCGCGGGGTCGGCCAGGTCGGGCAGATCGCTCAGCACAGTGACCGTGGTGAACCCAGCGGCAAAGACAACGGTGTCGACGAAGGTCTTGAAGCCCTTGTCGGTGCCGGCCAGCTCGGTGGCGCTGTTGTCGGCCTCGACCAGTGCGCCGCGAATGAACTTGTCGGTGAAGTCGCCGGTCAGCTTGATGTGCCGGGCGTCCACGCGCACCGGGGCGGCAGTGGCGAGGTCAACACTGTCGGCCCACTTGCTGAACAGGTCACCCAGGTTGGTGTCCACACCGACGCTGGCATTGGTGACGGTGATGAAGGGTACGCCCTCCACCTTCAGGCCCAGGTCAAGCTGGCCCAGGCCGGTGAGGCTGGGTGAATCGAGCAGCTTCTTGAAGTTCGCGCCGCTGGAGAAGCTGGCGATGAGTTCGGTAAGCGAAATCTGGCCGTCCATGCCCGGGCCGGATTCGGTGGGGTCTTTGAGGCCGAGCTTCAGCTTGGCATCCAGGCTGGCGCCGCCATCGAGGATGACGCTGACAAAGCCGAAACGCGCCAAGGCGTGCAGTCCGTCGTCGGTGCTGCCATCGCCGTCGGTGTCGAACACCACGCCAGCCGCATTGAGCTGCGGCGTGCTCAGGTTCAGGTTGGCTTCCAGCGTCACGTCTTTCAGGAAGAAGCGGTCGGTGAGCTTCACGCCGGTGAGCGTGCCGCCTTCGAGCTTGCCGTCCAGCGTGACGGCGTCGAGCGAATCCGCCCCCACCAGGCCCAGGTGCGCCGCGGCCTTTGAGGCGTTGATCGCGCTCACCATGAAGGTGTGGGCGTTGGGGTTGCTGAGCAGCTTGCCGTTGCTGTCGAGCACCACGGGCTGGAAGGTCTTGTCGATCAAGTCGAGGCCGGTCTTGGCGTCGTTGATCTTCACCTCGACCACACTCGCGCCGCCCATCGCCGTTTGAATGGCGGTGATGACCTTGGCGATGTCGTCATCGGTACTGGCCAGCGTCACGCGCACCACGGTGCCCGCAGGTGTGGCGGGGTTGCTGACGCGAATTTCGAAGTCGGCGTTGTCGGCGGTATTGGGCACGCCCATGGCCTTGAGGCCCAATGCGGTGGCCGCGGCTTCGCTGGTGGCGGTGATGGTGAAGGCCGAAATGCGGTCACTCGTTGGCAAGAGGGGCGTCAAAGCCGAGATCACCAGTTGGTTGCCGGCCGAGTCGGCCTCCAGCAGGCCGTCGAAATTGGTGGCCGTGGTGGTGAGTGCCAGCCCCAGCGCATTGTTGGCCAGCGCGGTGATGACCAGCGTTTTCACGTCCGCAGCCAGGATGCCGTCGTCACCCACGAACTTCACTCGCGCCTGCCCCGGCAGCGCGCTCACGCCCGAGGTCTTGGCCTGAACCTGGTCGTGGATGTTGGCGGCTTTCAGCGCGTCATTGATGTCTTCCACCAGGTCAGCCAGGCTGGTGTTGCCGGCCATGTTGGTGGCCAGAACGGTGATGGTCTCGGTGGCGTCGGTGTTGACCTTGACCGTGAACACCAGGTTCGAATTCGGTGCAAAACCATTCAGCACGGCCGACTTGATGACCGGCAGCTTCAAGGCATTGTTCAAGTCACCCACCAGGCTGACGATGCTGGTGTTGGTGGCCGTGTCGTCGGCGTAGATGGTGACGGTGCCCGTGGTGGTGGTGGGTGTGGCCAACACGGCGTCTGCATAGGTGTAACCCACCGTGAAGGTCGCGTCTTGCGTTAACCGACCCACCACGATCGGCACATCCTTCACCGCGTCAATCGTGGCCCGGGTGATTTCAATGTCGTCGCTCAGGCCGAGTTCGATGACGGTGGGGTTGCTCAGCTCAGCTTCGAAGTGCACCTTCTGCACCGCTGCGTTGTTGATGCGCAGCACCAGCGCATTGCCCTGGCTGGCGAACACCAGCTTGGTGTTCAGGCTGGCCGCGGTGAGCACCGCGTTCAGGTCGGCCAACAAGTCGGTGATGTTGGCGTTGGCCGTGGTGTTGCTCATCAACAGCGTGAGGCTTTGCGCCGCGCCGCCATCAACCGTGATCTTGAACTTGGCGTCGCCGCTTTGCAGCTTGTAGTTGATGAGCTCATCGCCCACCATCTGGCCGGCAGACTTCTGCGCGGCCTGGAAGCCGAGTTCCTTCACCGCCACATCGTTCTTGCCCGCGGCCAGCGAGAAGCTGGTCAGCACGCTGGGGTCTACCGCCACCAGGCTCAGGCGTTCGCCATCGGCCACGGCCTTCACTTTGCCGGCCAGCGCCGGCACGTTGGCTATTGCCGTGTTGATGTCGGCCACGCGGCCGGCCATGGTGCCCTGGCCCAGGGAAATGCGGTCGTAGAAAATCTCGGTGAAGCCATCAGGGTTGCCCAGGCCGCTGGGCGAATCGTCGGCCCAGGTCATGTGCATGGTGTTGTTGGCGAACACCAGGCCGGTGTAGTCGCCAAAGTCGTTGCCGGCATTGGCATTGCCAGAAGACTTGAAGTTGGCCACCTGCACGTTCTTGGCCCAGGTCACGCCACCGTCTGTGCTGTACGAGGCGAAGTACTGCACCTCGTTGTTGACGGTCGCGTCCACTTCATTGAAATCGAGCCCGCCGGTGTCGTTGCGCGCGTCATACCAGGAGACGCCCACGTTGCCGGTGGCCTGGTCGATGTCGAGCCACGAGAAAAATTGGCTGGCCGTGCCCACGTCGTCGTTCACGCGCTTGGGGCCCGCGCCCAGCACGGTCCAGGCGCCGCCCTGGTTGCTGGAGGCGATGACGAAGATGTCGGTGTTGTTGTGGTCGGTGGCGTTGTCGAGGTTGTCGCCAACAATGGCGGGGTCGTCGGCGTCGTCATCGCCGTCCAGGTCGCCCTGGTCGGCAAAGGCGATGTAGATGCGGCCACGGTTCGGGCCGCTGCTGCGGTCCACATCTATCGACACACCCATCCAGATGCCGCGGTTGGGCTGAGCGGGGATTTCGTATTCGCCGTAGCCGTCACCGATAGCGCCTTCGTCTGTGGCATCAAAACCAAAACTGCCGGCGAACGGATCCTGGAAAGCATTCACATAACCGGTGTAAATGGTCTTGTCCACGCCCCACGTCACGCCACCATCGAGCGAGCTGTCGAAGCGCATCAGCGATACACCCGGCGTGCCGGTGTCTTCCCACACCACGTAAATCTCGCCGTTGGGGCCGACGGCGGGAACGGAGTCGATGGAACTGCCTGCGGGCAATTGGCCCACAACGGCCGCCATTTCATCGCCCACTTTTACGGGCAAGGTCCAGACCAGGCCGTCGACAGACGTGGCCGAGTAGATGACGCGGCGCTCGTGCCAGACGATGACGAACTGGTCTTGGCTCAAATCGCCAACCTTCGGGCCCACGGCGACGAATTGCTTGTCGTCGGTGTTGTTGTCGAGATCGGCCACCGTGACCTGCCCGGCTGTCCAGGTCAGGCCACCGTCGGTGGAAACGGCCGAGGCAATGATGTGGTCGTCGTCGTTCGAACCGTCGTGCATGCCGTCGGCGCCCAGGTTCAGGTTCACCAGGTGGGTGTACAGCGCGCGGCCGTTGCGGTCGAACACGATGGTCGGGTCGCCATGCGAGCCCAGAGGCCCCGGCAGGATGGCCGGCAGCGGGATGACTTTCTGCACCCAGCTCAGGCCGCCGTCCTGGCTGACCCAGACGCTATCGACGCTGGGGGTGCCGAAGATGCCCACACCTTCGTTCACGCCGATGATCAAGTTCTTGGCGTTGGTGGGGTTCACCGCGATGGTGACTTCGTCTTGCCCGCCAGCCAGCTTGCTGGCGTTCACGTCGGTGGCTATGGCGGCGAGCTGGGGCACCACCACCTTGTGGCCAATGCCGTATTTGTCGGCCACATCCCAATCGTTCTCGCTGCCGCCGCTGAGCTTGGTGGTGGTGAGCTGCGTGGCGGTCACCACCGTCACCTGTGCACTGGAGCCATCGGTTAAATTGAAGACGCTGTCGCCCACCTGCACCTTGCGCGTGAGGATGAAGCCGCCCGCGGTGTCGATGACCAGCGTGCCGCCCGCATTGGCGCTGGTCACGGTGCCATCGTCACCCAAGCTGACGGTGAAGGTGGCGTCTGCGGAGATGTCGCGCACCGCGGTGACCACCGGGTTCACGCCGGTGATGGCCACTTCGCTCTTGATGTCCACACCCTTGCCGCCGCGCAGGGTGTCGAGCTTGGTGATATCGGCCAGGTCAGACAACGCACCCGGCACCGTCTTGCCCAGGTACACGCCCACCACCATGGTGGGCGCAAAGCCCACGTCGGCATGCAGGCGAACGATGGAATTGCTGCTCAATTCGAGCAACGGGCCGAGGTTGAGGTCGAAGTTGACCGGGTAGTCCTTGGTGGTGGAGGCATTGGGAATGAGCTCGCCAATGTCTACCGTCAGCGCTTTGGTGGTGCCGTCGTAATGCACCACGTCACTGATGCCCAACAACTGCGTCAGGCGGAAAGCCAGGCCCTGGGCGCTGTCGAAGGTGGCGGAATTGTCAACGCGCAGCAGCTTGGCGGTGTCGTCGCCGACGGCGGTGTTGTCGCCGGTGGCGCTGGCTTCGAGCGTGGCTTCCTTCACCGTTTCGTCGGCCGGCAAGGGGCCGCGGCGAATGGTGAACTTGAGCACTGCCTTGTTGGCCAGCACGCTTGATGAAGGCGTTCTCTCGTGCTTGGTGGCGAAGGTGGTTGCGGCGGCAAAGCCCAGCGTGAGGAAGCCGCCGGCGTCGCCCGTGCCGGCTTCGATCTTGAATTCGGTCACCGTGCTGTCGAGCAGCTCGAACTTGATCTTGGTGCCGGCGCCCGCGCCATGGCTGATGCCTTGGACGATGAGCACCGAAGACAGCTCGGCAGCGGCCAGCGCGGCGTTCAGGTCGGTCACCAAGCGATCAGCGCCGTCTTTTTTGTTGTCCAGGCCGTCATCGAACAACAGGCCGTCAGAGAACGATTCGGCGAAGTCGAGCACGGCGCCCACCGCGCCTTCGACAAAGGGAATGTTGATGCTCTGAATGGTCTCGGTCTGGGCCAGGTTTTGCAGTTGATCGGACACCACGCCGAGCAGGCTCACAAAGCCGGCGGCGCTCATGTTTTCGAAGTCGAGCAGTTTTGCGAGATCAGCCCCGGGTGCGGTAACCACAAGGGTGGAGAAGTCGCTGATGTTGCTCATGTTCAAGGTGAGCGTGGACAGGGCCGAGGCCGGCACCACCAAATTGCCCACCGAAGCTGACAGCGGCAGCGATGCGCTCAAGATGCCAGACAGCACCGGCGCTCCCACCAGCTTGCCTGGGTTGCCCAGGTTGCCGAACAGCTCGGCAATGCTGATGCGGCCGTCTGGCACGGCGCCGGGGTCAGTGAACGGTAACGTTAGGTTGATGCCGTTGGCATGGAATTCGCCGTCGACCACCTTCACTTCGAGGAAGCCCAGGCGCGCGTTGGCATTGATGCCGGTGGCGTCGAGGTCGCCTAGCACATGCACGCTGGCGTTCTTGAAGAAGAACGAATCAAGCAAGGGCGTGTTGCCAAAGAGGTCGTCCAGATCGACGCCCACGTCGAGCGCAAAGCCCACGGTTGCGGAGAGATCAACGTTGGCCGAGGCGCTGACGTGCGCCACGTTGGCAATGTCGAAATCGAGGTCGAGCTTGGGTGTGGCGGTGAAGGTGTGATCAAACGCCAGGTGCCAGGTCAGCTCGCCGGTGCTCTTGTCGTAGGCCAGGTTGAAGTCCGCCGGGTTGATGCCGATTTTCTCGGCCAGCAGCACCACGAGCTGCTGTGCCGAAATGTCGATGGAGCCACCCTCGGCCACGTTCAGCAGCGGATCGAGGATGTTGTTGTTGAAGGCGTCAATCGTGTTGATCAGGTTATCGA